>CALUJT010000227.1 GCA_944321005.1 uncultured Atopobiaceae bacterium
GCCGGGTCGTTGCCGCCCTTGAGGAAGGCGTCGACGATCTCCAGGCGCTTGATGGCCTTCTCGCGCTTCTGCTTCTGGGCGTCGTCGGAGGCGATGATGGCGCGCAGCTCCTGCGCGGAGGCCTCGAGGTCGATGCTGCGCAGCAGCTCGCGCACGGCCTCGGCGCCCATGCCGCCCTTGAAGTAGATGCCGTAGTAGCGCTTGAGCTCGGAGAAGAGGCCCTCGTCGGAGATGAGCTCGCGCTCCTCGAGCTGCATGAACTTCTCGTAGGCCTCGCGGCGGAGCGCCTTCTCCTCCTCGTACTCCTCCTCGAGGTCGGCGATGCCGGCGCGAATCTCGTCGGCGGAGAGGGGCTCCACCTCGCCGAACTCGTCCTCGGAGGCCTCGCCCTGCTCCTTGAGGCGCTCGATCTGGTCGTCGCGCTCGGCGTCGAGCTCCTCGAGGTCGGCGGCGAGCTCCTCCTTGAGGTCCTCCGCGTCGGCCTCGCGGGCCTCGGTGTCCACGTGCGTGATGATGTAGCTCGCGAAGTAGAGGACCTTCTCGAGATCCTTGCTCTTGATGTCGAGCAGGCGCGCGAGCGGGAAGCTCGTGGGGCTCTTGAAGTACCAGATGTGGCTCACGGGGGCCGCGAGCTCGATGTGGCCCATGCGCTCGCGGCGCACCTTGGCCGTGGTCACCTCAACGCCGCAGCGCTCGCAGACGATGCCGCGGAAGCGGATGCCCTTGTACTTGCCGCAGGCGCACTCCCAGTCCTTCTGCGGTCCGAAGATCTTCTCGCAGAACAGACCGTCCTTCTCGGGCTTGAGGGTGCGGTAGTTGATGGTCTCGGGCTTCTTCACCTCGCCGTGCGACCAGCTGCGGATGCGGTCAGCCGAGGCAAGGGAGATCTTGATTGCGTCGAAGTCGGTGGTGTCGAAATCTGCCACAGTCGCTACTCCTTATCGCTGTCCGCGCTGCCCACGAGGGCAACGTCGGCGTTCTCGAGGTCATCGGCGGGCGCGGGCTCGCTGACGTCGCCCATCTCGGCGAAGACGTCCACGGCGCTCTCGGCGGAGACGGCCTCCTCCTGCGCGGCGCGCTCGAGGCGCCTGCGGTAGGAGATCGGCTCGATGTCCAGGGCCAGGGAGCGAATCTCCTTGACCAGGACCTTGAAGGACTCCGGGATGCCGGCGGCGGGGATGTTCTCGCCCTTGACGATGGACTCGTAGGTCTTGACGCGGCCGTTGGTGTCGTCGGACTTGACCGTGAGGATCTCCTGGAGGACGTTCGCGGCACCGTAGGCGTAGAGGGCCCAGACCTCCATCTCGCCGAAGCGCTGGCCGCCGAACTGGGCCTTGCCGCCCAGGGGCTGCTGCGTGACGAGGCTGTAGGGGCCGGTCGAGCGGGCGTGGATCTTGTCGTCGACCATGTGGCCGAGCTTCAGGATGTAGCTCGTGCCCACGGTGATGGGGCTCTCGAACGCCTCGCCGGTGCGGCCGTCATAGAGCGTGGTCTTGCCGAGCTCGTTGAGCTGCGGGACGAACTCCTCGCGCATGTGGTCGCCGTAGTCCAGGCGGGCCTTGTTCATGAGATTGACGTTGCAGCGGCGCAGGAGCTCGGCGACCTCGTCGTCCGTGGCGCCGTCGAAGACGGGCGTGGCCACGCGGACGGGGCCGGGCACGTAGCGCTCGGAGGCGTCGGACTCGTCGTCCCAGCCGTGGGAGGCGCCCCAGCCGAGGTGGCACTCGAGGAGCTGGCCGACGTTCATACGGGACGGGACGCCCAGCGGGTCGAGAAGGACGTCGACGGGCGTGCCGTCGGCCATGTAGGGCATGTCCTCCACGGGCAGGACGTTGCAGACGACGCCCTTGTTGCCGTGGCGACCGGCGATCTTGTCGCCCTGCTGGATCTTGCGGCGCTGCGCGACGAAGACGCGGACGAGCTCGTTGACTCCCGGCGGGAGGTCGTCGCCGGCCTCGCGGCTGAAGCGCACGACGTTGACGACGCGGCCGTAGGCGCCGTGCGGCATCTTGAGGGAGGTGTCGCGGACGTCGTGGGCCTTGGCGCCGAAGATGGCGCGCAGCAGGCGCTCCTCGGCGGTGAGGGCCGTCTCGCCCTTGGGCGTGACCTTGCCCACGAGGATGTCGCCGGGGCCGACCTCGGCGCCAATGCGGATGATGCCGTCATCGTCGAGGTTGGCGAGCATGTCCTCGGAGAGGTTGGGGATCTCGCGGGTGATCTCCTCGGGGCCGAGCTTGGTGTCGCGGGCGTCGATCTCGTGGCGGGAGATGCTGATGGAGGTCAGCAGGTCCTCCTGGACCACGCGCTCGGAGACGATGATGCCGTCCTCGTAGTTGAAGCCCTCCCACGGCATGTAGGCAACCGTGAGGTTGGCACCGAGGGCGAGCTCGGAGTGGTCGATCGAGGTGCCGTCCGCGAGCGGCTGGCCGGCCTCGACGTGATCGCCGGCGTGGACGATCGGACGGTGGTTGATGCAGGTGGACTGGTTGGAGCGCTGGTACTTGGGCAGGTCGTAGCGCTCGGAGCCGTACTCGTCCGAGTAGACCACCACGTGGGCGGCGTCGACCTCGGAGACGGTGCCGGCGTGGGCGGCGCAGACGAGCTCGCCGGAGTCGAGGGCGGCGCGCTCCTCCATGCCGGTGCCCACGAACGGGGCGCTCGTGCGGATCAGGGGCACGGCCTGGCGCTGCATGTTGGCGCCCATGAGGGTGCGCTTGGCGTCGTCGTGCTCGAGGAAGGGGATGAGGTTGGCGGCCACGGAGAGCAGCTGGCGCGGCGAGACGTCCATGTAGTCGACGTCCTCGACGCTCACCTGAGCCGGCGCGCCGAACGAGCCGTCGAAGTCGCGCGTGCGGGCGATGATGCGGTCGGGGTGGGAGATGTTGCCCTTGGAGTCAATCTCCACGAACTCGCCGGTCTTGGGGTCGAACGGCGTGTTGGCGGGGGCGATGTTGTGGGTCTCCTCCTCGTCGGCCGTCATCCAGTCGACCTTGTCGGTCACCTTGCCGTTCTCGACGCGACGGTACGGGGCCTCGATGAAGCCGTACTCGTTGACGTGCGCGTAGAGCGCGAGGGAGCCGATGAGGCCGATGTTGGGACCCTCGGGGGTCTCGATCGGGCACATGCGGGAGTAGTGCGAGTTGTGGACGTCGCGCACCGCGGTGGGGACGTTGGTGCGACGGCTGGAGCCGGACTTGTGACCGGCGAGGCCGCCCGGACCCAGGGCCGAGAGACGGCGCTTGTGCGTGAGGCCGGCGAGCGGGTTGGCCTGGTCCATGAACTGGGAGAGCTGCGAGGAGCCGAAGAACTCCTTGATGGCGGC
>CALUJT010000228.1 GCA_944321005.1 uncultured Atopobiaceae bacterium
CCCCGCACGGCGTCGCCGGTTTGCCGCGCGCGCCCGCGCGGCGGCCGCCGCGGCGGCGCTCGCGCTGCTCGCCGGCGCGATGGGCCTGCCCGACTACGAGCGCGACCTGGGGGTGGACCTCAACTACTGGAACATGATCGAGAGCTACCGTCGGCACGGCATGCTCACCTCGTTCGTGGCGGTCTTCCGGGACATGCCGGTCGAGGTCCCCGAGGGCTACGCGGACGCCTCCGCCCGGGAGCTCGAGGACGCCTACGTGGCCGAGTACGACGCCACCCGCGGCGCGAGCCCCGAGCGCGCGGCGGCGGAGGAGCAGTTCGCGTACACGCGGCCCTCGGTCATCTGCATCATGAACGAGTCCTTCTCCGACCTCTCGGTCTACGAGGGGCCCACGTGGGGCTACGCCGGCGCCGAGAACTTCTGGAGCGTCTCGACCGCCCTCGCGCGCGGGACGGCCGACGTCTCGGTCATGGGCGCGGGCACCTGCAACTCGGAGTTCGAGTTCCTCACGGGCGTCTCCATGGCCTACGTGGGCGACGGGAAGTACCCCTACCTCCTCTACGACCTGAGCGAGGCCCCCAGCCTCGCCCGGCAGTTCTCGGCGCTGGGCTACGAGACCACCGCCATACACCCCAACCTCGCCACCAACTGGAACCGCGACGTGGCCTACGAGCAGCTGGGGTTTGACACCTTCCTCACCGCGGAGGACCTCCCCGCCGCACCCGCGCTGCACATGGGCGTGGTGGACGCCGTCACCTATGATGAGATTGTCCGCATCCTCGAGGAGTCCGACGAGCCGCAGTTCATCTTCGACGTGACGATGCAGAACCACGGCGGCTACGCCATGGGCAACACCCCGGAGGAGCTCTACCTGGACTACCGCACGGACGCGCTCGACGACGAGGGCAACGCGCAGCTCAGCGAGTACCTCTCCGTCCTCACCTACTCCGACCGGCAGCTCAGGGTGTTCCTCGAGAGGCTGCTCGCGATCGATCGGCCCGTGGTCGTGGTGTTCTTCGGGGACCACCAGCCCTCGATCGCGCCCTCGCTCAACGACGCCGTCTACCCCCAGGAGGACCCGGACTCGCTCGAGCACGTCTCGCGCGAGTACAGCACGCCCTACCTCGTCTGGGCCAACTACGACGTGGCGGGCAACGACCAGGTCTCGCGGACGCAGGGGACCTGCCTCTCCTACCTCGCCGCGCAGGCGGTCGAGGCGATGGGCGCGCCCCTCACGGACCTCCAGAAGACCCAGCTCGTGGCCTCCGAGACCATGCCCTCGCTCTGCTCGCTCGGCGCCCGCGGCCAGGACGGCTCCCTCGCCTCCCCCGACGCCGGGGACGAGCTGCCCCAGGCGCACCGCGACCTCTCGCTCGTGACCTACTTTGAGTTCGCGAGCAAACTGTGACGGCCCGTTCGGCGGGGTACCATTAGCCCAAAGGTAAGCCCCGCGTAAGCCAAGACCCGATAGGACCCCCATGCTCCTCGTCATGCTCCTCGTCATGCTCCTCGTCATGCCCCTCGTCACGCTCGCCCTGCTCGCCGCCGGCGCGGTGCTCTACGTTGCCCGCCGGCGCTCCCGCGGCGCCCGACCCTCCGCGCGCACGCTCGGCTGGCTCGCCGTCCCCGCCGCCGCTCTCGCGCTCGCGGCGGCGTGGTGCGCGCTCGGTCTCTACGAGGGCGGGGCGTCGGAGCTCGGCGTCCTGTGCGCCTGCGCGCTTCTGGCCGGCGGCGCGGCGCTCCTGCGCGGGCGCGCGGCCCTCTGGGTGGACGCCCTCGCTCAGAGGAGCCCCGAGGCGGCTCCCCCGGTGCGCGCCCTTCTCGCCCTCGCGGCCCTTCTCGCCTGCGTCGTGCTGGGCTTTCTTGCCATGGAGCTCCCCTACAACCCCCAGGCGCTCTCCATCGCGCTCAACTACGCCGCCATCCAGATGGGGCTCGTCCTAGGAGCCCTTCTCGTCCTGTTCTTCCTCTTCCAGCGCCACGGGGCGGGGCTCGTCCTGGGCGTGGGCGCCTGCTGGGCCATAGGCCTCGCGCAGTTCTTCGTCGCGCGCTTCAAGGCCTCCGCCATCCTGCCCAACGACCTCTTCGTCCTCCAGACGGCGGCCGCCGTGAGCTCGAGCTACGTCTACTCCGTGGACGGGGCCGTGCTGCTGGGCCTCTCCTGCGTGATGCTCGCCTCTGCCGCGAGCTCGCTCGTCGCGGCGGCGCGCGCCGAGTCCTCCACCTCGCTCGTGAGGCGCACGCTGGTCAACCTCGCCTGCGCGCTCGCGGCGCTCACGGGCCTCTGGGCCGGCGCCACCGTGCCCAGCTACTTCGACGACCTGGGCGTGGGCATGGAGTACTGGTACTCAATGGACTACTACAAGCGCCAGGGCTTCCTCACGACCTTCGTGGCCGTGGCGCAGGACCTCCCCATAGACGTCCCCGAGGGCTACGCGGACGACGCGGCGCGTGAGACCGAGGAGGCCTACGCCGCGCGCTGGGACGAGACCCTCGGCGCGGAGCCCGGGCGCAGGGCCGCGGAGGCGCAGTTCGCCGAGACGCAGCCCACGGTCATCTGCATCATGAACGAGACCTTCGCCGACCTCTCCCTCCTGGGAGGCGAGACCTGGGGCTACGAGGGGCCGGGCCGCTACGGCTCGCTCGACGGCACCCTCGCGAGCGGCAGCCTCGCGGTCTCGGTCCTCGGCGGCGGCACCTGCAACTCGGAGTTCGAGTTCCTCACCGGCGTGCCCCTCTCCTACGTGGGCGACGGCAAGTACCCCTACTCGCTCTACGACCTCTCCGAGGCCCCGAGCCTCGCCAAGCAGTTCTCCGAGCTGGGCTACTCCACCACCGCCCTGCACCCCAACTACGCCACCAACTGGAACCGCGACCGCGTCTACGAGGCGCTCGGCTTCGACGAGTTCCTCTCCATAGACGACTTCGAGGGCGCCGAGCGCTTCCACAGCGGCGTCTCGGACGCGGCCACCTACGACAAGATCCTCGAGCTCCTGGAGGCGGACGACGGCCCGCAGTTCATCTTCGACGTCACGATGCAGAACCACTCCGCCTACGACCAGGAGAACATCGGGGAGGTCCCTGAGTACGCGGTCGACGGCATGAGCAGCTACGACAACGGCCGGCTCTCCGAGTACCTTGCGTGCATCGAGGAGTCCGACCGCGCGCTCGCCGAGTTCGTGGAGGAGCTCGAGGCCTTGGACCGCCCCGTTGTGCTCCTCTTCTTCGGCGACCACCAGCCCGCGCTCTCCACCATCGTGAACGACGCGCTCTTCTCCGGCGAGG
>CALUJT010000229.1 GCA_944321005.1 uncultured Atopobiaceae bacterium
CGAGGCGGCCCCGCAGATCGTGCTCGGCGTGGCCGTGGGCGCGGCGAAGCCCGATGTCGACGAGGGCGAGCCGGAGGGCAAGGACGGCGGAGCCGATGGTTAGCGCCGCCGACCTCTGCATCCCGCGCTTTCACGACGTGCTCGGTGACGTGATGGCACACGGGCACACGCACTACTGGCTGCACGGTGGGCGCGGCTCCACAAAGTCGAGCTTCATCAGCCTGTGCATCGTTCTTCTCGTCGTGGCTTTTCCCTACGCGAACGCGTGCGTGGTGCGGCGCTTCTCCAACACGCTGCGCGACTCTGTGTACCAGCAGGTGCTCTGGGCGGTTGAGGCGCTGGGGCTCTCGGCGTACTTCAAAGCGAAGCTCTCGCCGATGGAGATCGTCTACCTGCCCACGGGGCAGCGCGTCGTCTTCCGGGGCGCCGACGATCCGCTCAAGCTCAAGGGCGTGAAGTTCACGCGCGGCTACTGCGCTGTGACGTGGTTCGAGGAGCTCGACCAGTTCGACGGCATCGAGGCGGTTCGCTCCATTCTCAACTCGCTCCGCCGCGGCGGCGAGGACTTCTGGATCTTCTACAGCTACAACCCGCCCAAGACGATGTGGAGCTGGGTGAACGTGGAGTGCATCGAGCGCAGGCGGCGGGCGGACACGCTCGTCCGTCGCTCTTCGTACCTCGACGTGGTGGAGACGCGGCCAGGGTGGCTCGGCGCGCCCTTCATCGAGGAGGCGGAGTACCTGCGCGAGGAGAACGAGCGCGCATGGCGCTGGGAATACCTCGGCGAGGTGACCGGGACGGGCGGCGCGGTCTTCGACAACATCGTGGAGGCCAGGCTCACCGACGAGCGTGTGCGGGGCTTCGAGCGGGTGCGAAACGGCGTCGACTGGGGATGGTTCCCCGACCCGTGGCGCTTCGTGCGCTGCGGCTGGGAGCCGGGCGCGCGCAGGCTCACCGTCTTTGAGGAGCACTCGGCCAACAAGACGATGCCCGCCGACACGGGCCGCATCGTGGTGGACGCGCTCACCTACGCCGACGAGCCGGGCGCGGAGGCCTACTTCCACGACCAGCTGGTGTGGTGCGATGACACGCCCGACTCCAAGGTGCAGATGGCGGTCTGGCGGCGCGAGCTCGGCATACGCGTGCACCCGGCGCGGAAGGCGCGGATGCGCAGGCTCTCCTACGACTGGCTGGCGGGCCTGCGAGAGATTGTCATCGACCCTGCGCGGTGTCCGCGGACGTTCGAGGAGTTCACCTGCAAGGAGTTCCTGCGCGACCGCGACGGGCGCTGGATCGACGAGATCCCCGACGGTGATGACCATTCCATCGACGCGGTGCGCTACGCAATGATGGATGACGTGCTGAGGGGGTGACGGGTGTGTTTCTCGGCATATTCAGCTACCAACTGAAAACGCAAGGTGACGGACGTTCTTCTCGGTGCGTTTTGCACTTGAACCGTGAGGAGCGCGGCGGATGCGGGGAGCTGAGGATATGCGGGCGGGTTTCTCGGCATCCAAAGCTAAAGCCTGTGACGTATGGGAGAGATGTGCGGCAACGCGTGGCGGAGGCAGCACGTTCTTCTCGCCAAGCGAATGAAAAGGGGCGAAGGCTGGAGGAGTTGCCAGGGGAGCCGGTTGGGCGTAAGCGATGGAGGGCGATGTAGATGGCACAGACGTACGAGGAGGAGTACTGGGTGCCCGAGCACGTGCGAGAGTACCTGCGGGCGCTCGGGTTCGCGCTGCCGCTCGAGGCGATGGAGCCGCACATTCGCGCGTGGCACGAGTGGATGCAGGCGTGCGGGTCGTTCTACGACTACAAGGACACTGATGGTGTGGGACGCCTGTACGAGGTGCATAGGCGCTCGATTCATCCGGCGATGCGGGTATGCTGGGAGTGGGGGTCGCTGCTGCTGAACGACAAGACGCAGGTGGTGTGCGGGACGCAGGAGTGCACGGACTGGCTCGAGGGGTTTCTCGCCCAAAGCGGCTTCATGGCGGCGGCGCAGGCAACCGTGGTGAGGGCCTTCGGCATGGGGACGGGCGCGTGGGCGCTGTGGGCGGACGCGGATGCGGGCAACGTGCGCATCCGGCACTACGACGCTCGTATGGTGATCCCTCTCACGTGGGACGAGGAGGGCGTGACGGAGTGCGCGTTCGTCACGCGGGCGTTCTGGCGGGGACGTGCGGTCGACCAGCTGCAGATGCACCTGCGTGGCGGCGGGACGGGTTTCTCGGCACCCTCTTCTCTCAAGACCGGAGAAGCGGAGACGGGCGGCTCGTCCTTCTCGCCCTATGAGAGCGCGGGGAATGGCGGGTACCGGATAGTCACGGTGTGCTTTGACGAGCACGGCAACGAGGTCGCACCCATGGGCGTGTGCCCCGTTTACGAGACCGGGAGCCCGTGGCCCACCTTCGCCATCGTGAGGCCCGCAGTGGACAACACGCGCGTGGACATGAGCCCGTACGGGCAGAGTGTGTTCGCGGACGCAGTGGACGCGATCCAGGCGGTGGACCTCGCCTTCGACGCGATGATCTCGGAGATTGACAACGGCAAGATGCGGGTGTTCCTCAGCGACGTGATGTTCGACCAGGGCACGGACGGAAAGGGGCGAAGGGTCTCGATACCGTTCGGGCGGCAGGACTGCACCGTGTTCAGGAAGGTCATGAGCACGGAGGACACGATCCGGGAGTTCGCGCCCGCGCTGAGGACCGACGCTCAGGTTCGGGCGTTCAGGTGCGCGCTGCAGATGCTCGGCGACCTGACGGGATTTGGCCTGGGGTACTTCGACTTCGACGGGGCCGGGTACGTGAAGACCGCGACGGAGGTCTCGGCGGACAACTCGGCGCTCATGCGCAACATCCGCAGGCACGAGCACGCCCTGGAGGGCGCGGTTGCGGGGATATGCAGGGCGGTCATGGCGGCATCGCGCTCGCTGGGCATCGGCCTCCCCGACGAGGGCGAGGTGCGCGTCACGTTCGACGACAGCATCATCACGGACACGAGCGCCGAGAAGCGCCAGGACATGGCGGAGGTGGCCTCTGGTCTCATGAACGCGTGGGAGTACCGCGCCAAGTGGTACGGGGAGGACGAGCTGACCGCGAGGCGGCTCGCGGGTGCCTCCGGGGCGGCCTTTGCGGGTGCGGACCGGAACGAGTAGCGTTGGCGTGGCTGCCAGCGGTCCCCTGAGTGGCGCTCACGGGTCGTCGGCGGAGCCGATCCGCGCTCGCGCGGATGACGGGCATACGCTGCGCCCTCTGCCTCGATGTGCGTGCTGACAGGTCATC
>CALUJT010000230.1 GCA_944321005.1 uncultured Atopobiaceae bacterium
GATGGACTGGGCAACCTCGACGTAGAGCTCGCTTTTGACCTCGAGCACGGCGCCGCGGATGATGCGCGCAAACGAGGGCACGGTAAAGACCGCCACACCGATCATGACGTTGGTGATGCCCGGGCCGATGATGGCCACGATGGCGATGGCGAGAAGGATCGAGGGGAACGCGAACATGACGTCGCAGATGCGCATCACGATCGAGTCCAGGATGCCCCCGAAGAAGCCGGCCATGAGGCCGAGCACGACGCCGCCCGCGGTGCCCAGCAGCGTGGCCGTGAGGGCCGTGCCGATGGAGAGCTGCGTGCCCGCGATGATGCGGGAGAAGACGTCGCGGCCGAACTCGTCCGTGCCCCAGATGTGCCTGGCGCTGGGTCCGGCCAGGATGGCGCTGTAGTCGTAGGCGTTGGGGTCGTACGGGGTGATCATGGGGCCAATCACCGCGAGGATGAGGATGGCCACGATGATGACGAAGCCGAGAACCGCGGTCTTGCGGCGCAGGAACTTCTTCAGGAAGTCCTTCACCTGGCTCTGCGCGCGGGGCAGCTCCTCGCCCGAGGCGAACTCGCCCTGAGCGGGCTTCTGAGGTGTGGTGTCTGCCATTGCTCGCTCCTATTCGTATCTCACTCGTGGGTTGATGATGCCGTAGAGCACGTCGGCTATCAGGTTGATGGCCATGTACTCGAACGAGAAGAACAGGATGAGCGCCTGGACCACCTCGTAGTCGCGGAAGCCGATGGAGTCGACCAGCAGACGTCCGAGGCCCGGGATCGAGAAGACCGTCTCCACGACGACGGAGCCGGCGATGAGGGCGCCGATCTGCAGGGCGGTGACGGTGATGATGTCGATCGAGGAGTTCTTGAAGGCGTGGACCATGATGACGCGGGACTCGGGCAGGCCCTTGGCGCGCGCGGTGCGGATGTAGTCCTTCCCGAGGTTCTCGATCATCGAGGAGCGCGTGACGCGGGCGAGGATGCACATGATGCCGGCGCCCATGGCAACGGAGGGCAGGATGTAGCCCGTCCAGTCCGTGAGGCCGCCCGTGGGGAGGAGCCGCAGGTTGACGGCGAAGATCTGCATGAGCTGCAGGCCCAGCCAGAAGTTCGGCAGCGAGATGCCGGCGATGGCGATGAGCATGCCGATGAGGTCGAGCGCGCGGCCGCGGTTGATGGCGGCGATGACGCCGATGGCGACGCCGAGGATGACCGACCAGGTGATCGAGCAGATGGTCAGGTACATGGTGATCGGCAGGCGCGGGGCGAGAAGCTCGACCACGGACGTGTTGTTCGTGAACGAGTGGCCCAGGTCGCCGCGGAAGATGCCGGTGAACCAGTCGACGAACTGCGGGACGAGCGGCTGGTCGAGGCCGAGCTGCGTGCGGATTGCCTCGATCTCGCCGATGGTGGCGGTGGGGCCGCCGATCTGGCGGGCGGGGTCGCCCGGGATGAGTCGGATGAACAAGAAGACAATGATGGAGACCACGAACATGAGCGGGATCATGCTCAGGATTCGCTTGACGACGTACTTCCCCATATAGCCCCCCTCCTTCTCTCATATGGGTCCGAACGAGGAAGAAGCCAGCCCCCGCTTGCGACGGGGGCTGGCAGCTACCTCGTCCCTAACGATGCGACGCGGACCTCATGGTCCTTGTCGGCTCTAGACGTTGAGCGTGGCGTGGATGACGTCGATGCCCTGCGGCACGTACTTGATGCCGTTGAGGTACGCCTTGTAGGAGAGCAGGGTGTTGTCACTCGCGAGGTACAGCCACGGGCACTCCTCCCAGGCGATGTCCTGGCACTTGCCGTAGTGCTCGTTCTGCTCCTCCACCGTCGGGGCGGCGTTGCCGGCCTCGAGCTCGGAGTCGAACTCGTCGTTCCTCCAGAAGGCGGTGTTGTAGCCGGTGGGCGGCACCATCGCGCTGGAGAGGAGCGAGCGGAGGAAGCCGTCCGGGTCGGACTGGGACCAGTTGACGTACCACATCTGGAGCTCGGTGGTGTCCTCGGGCTCGGCGGCGATCTCGGCGTTGGTCGCGGCCTCGTTGGGCAGGACGTTCACGTGGACGCCGATCTGCTCGAGCTGCTGCATGACGAACGTGGCGCCCTTGGTCTCCTGCGTGGAGTTGTCGCAGATGACGCTGACCTCGAAGCCGTCGGCGTAGCCGGCCTCCTCGAGCAGGCTCTTGGCCTTCTCCAGGTCGTACTCGTACGGGGTCTGGGCCTTGTAGCCGGGCACCATCTCGGGCAGGACGGAGGTCGCCGGGGTGGCGGCGCCGGAGTACATGACCTTGACGTACTCGTCCTGGTTGAGGGCGTGGTTCAGGGCCTGGCGCACCTTGACGTCGGAGAGCGGCTCGTAGTTGGTGTTGAGCGTGACGTAGCGCATCGTCGTGGACTCGAGGGAGACCATGTTGATGTCGCCGGCGGCGCGCACGGTGGCAACCTGGTCGGTGGGCATCGGGTAGATGGCCGTGGCCTCGCCCGTCTGGAGAGCGGCGATGCGGGAGCCGGCCTCGGGGACCACGCGGAAGTCGATGCGGTCAATCGAGGGGGCCTCGCCCCAGTAGTCCTCGTTGCGAAGGATGCTCACGTGGTCGCCCTGGGCGTACTCCTCCAGGACGTAGGGGCCGGAGCCCGCGGACTTCTTGGAGTAGTCCCAGCTGGAGTCGGCGAGGGCGGCGGGGCTGATGAGGTAGAACTGCGTCACGGAGTTCATGAAGGGCGCGTAGGGCGTGGGCAGGTGGAACTCGACCGTGTAGTCGTCAACGGCCGTGCAGGAGTCGATGCGGACCTCCTCGGTGTTCTCGTCGATGGTCTCGATGAACATGCGGCGACGGCGCCAGTTGTTGTCCTTGTCGATGGCGGCCTCGTAGTTGGCCACGACGGCGGCGGCGTTGAGGGGCTCGCCGTCGGTGAAGGTGATGCCCTCGTGCAGGTGGAAGGTGTAGGTGCAGGCGTCGTCGGAGACGTCGTAGGAGTCTGCGGCGCGCGGCTGGAGCTCGTAGTTCTCGTCCAGGTCATAGAGCGAGTCGTAGATGTAGTACACGACGTTGCCGGAGTTGCCGTCGGACCAGTCCATCGGGTGCATCTCCTGGAACTCGCCCTCGAAGGCGAGGACGCACTCGTTCTTGGGAGCCTTGCCGTCGGTGTTGGTGGCGCGGACGACGAAGCCCTCGTCGTCGGCCTCGATGAGCTCGACCGCGGACGTGCTGGTGTCGCCGGTGTCGCCGGTGTCACCGGTGTCGCCCGTGCCGCCGCCGGAGCAGCCGGCGAGGCC
>CALUJT010000231.1 GCA_944321005.1 uncultured Atopobiaceae bacterium
CCTAACACAGGAAATATTGACCGGGGGGGGGGTGCTCCTAAGCTGGCCCCATTCATGGGAACCCGCGGCGTTGGCCGCGGGACGGCGAGAGGAGCATGAGGTGCCGAGAGTGGAGATCAGGAACGGGGCGCGGCTCGCCGCCGTGCTGGGGCTCGGGCTCACGCTGTCGCTCGGCGCGGCGCCGGTGGTGGCGCTGGCGGAAGGAGTCGTGGACACTCAGGCTAATGCCGACCAAAGAGCTGGAGGCATTGCGACAGTTAACGGTGTGGAGTGCACAACTCTTGAGGATGTGCTTGAAGCGGCTCAGTCTGCTGCTAAGGCTGGACAGACGGTATCAATCCAGCTGCTCTCAACTATTGAGGGGACCCAGGATGCCGGATTTGTCATTCCCGAAGGCATGACGGTCAATCTTGACCTGAACGGATGCAGCTTGATTGGAAAGAATGCGGGGTCGTGGATTGTCAATCACGGGTCCCTTACGATTTCCGATGAAAGAGGCGTCGGCTGCGTCTATACCACGAACACCGATGCCCAGGGACGCCATGCAATCGAGAACCACGGCACGCTCATCATAAACGGAGGCATTTTCGGCGATAAGAACAGTGACCCCTTCGATGCGAACAATGTTCAGCGGGGCAATGCGGTTCGTAACTTCGGAGTCGCAATCATCAATGGGGGCAGATTTACTGCTTGTGACAACTACACCAATAGTGGATTTGCCTATGCGATCGCCAATGGCGATTCGAGTCACATGGATGCACAGCTTGTGATCAATGACGCCACCGTCTACGGGAAGGTCAACGGCCTTATTGCATCCGATGCGGGGACCCTTGTCGTGAAGGGTGGCACGTTTACGCTCGGTAGCGGGTCTGAGACCAACCTGTTCTACATGGTATATACCTCGGGTTCGGGAAGCATTTTGGTCGAAGGTGGGACGTTCTATCGTAATGCGAACAACAGCAACGGTTTCTTCTTTGGTGACGTTGCGGTTTCAGACGGTAGGTTTGAAGATAAAGTCAATGATTCAATTGAGATTGCAAGTGGCACGACGGTCATATCCGGGGGATCTTTCACTAATACGCTTGCGGCCAAGGGGAATGCGTCGCTAAAGGTCTCCGGCGGTACGTTCAGTGACGGAATCGACAACAAGTATCTCGTCCCCGGAGTCTCCTATGACGCGAGCTCGGATACCGTCACTCCCAACGCGAACAACATAGCTACCGTCACCAATGAAGACGGTGCCCTCGTTGGCATGTATGGCAAGCTCTCCGAGGCCGTCGACGCCGTTCCTGACGGTGGAACGGTTACGCTGACAAAAGCGGCGTCGGGTGACGGAGTGGTGGTAGAGTCCGACACCAACTTCACGCTCGACCTGGGCGGGCACACCTATACGGTGGACGGCGAGATGGTCGGCTCGCCCGGAACCGTGACGAACGGCTTCCAGCTGCTCAAGGATAGCGACATCACCATCAAGAACGGTGCCATCACCTCGAAGAAGGCAAAGATTCTCATCCAGAACTACAGTAACCTCAGGCTTGAGGGCGTCACACTCTCGGGAGGCGACGTCACGGACTACGTGCTGTCCAACAACAATGGCGTGACGCACATCGGCGAGGGGACGACCATAACGGCGGCCAAGGGCAACGTCGCCTTTGACGTGTGCCGGTTCTCGACCTACCCCTCGGTCTCGGTGATCGTCGACGAGGGGGCCGGTGCAATCAAGGGCATCGTCGAGCTTTCTGACAGTGGAGAGTGCGCCGGCACATTTGCCCTGACCATCAACGGCGGTGACTTCACCGAGGCATCGCTCGAGTATGCGAGCGAAGCTGCGGCAGATCTCATTACGGTCAAGAAGGGCCTCTCCGTCGAGGTCTTCGCGCCCGAAGGCTACCGCTGGGTGGACGACGGCGACGGCCCCACCCTGGAGAAGGTTTCCGAGGGCGGTCAGGACGGCTTCAAGGCGGTCGCGCAGATCGGTGACGTCCAGTACGAGTCCCTCGCGACGGCAGTGACGCAGGCGCGGCCGGGCCAGACGGTCGAGCTCCTGGCAGACATCAAGCTCGATAAGGCGCTCAGGCCCGCGGCCGGCATCACCATCGAGGGCAACAACAAGACCATCTCGCTCACGGCGGAGATTGACAAAGGCCCCTTCATCGATGTCCAAAACGATGGGGTCACGATCAAGAACGTGACCATCAACACCAACGGCAACTCCAAGCACGGCGTCCAGTTCTACTGCGTAGAGGGCGGCTCGCTCGAGAACTGCACCATCAACGGCGGGTCCTACACGTCCGTGCAGGTGAACAACTCCAAGGGGATAAAGGTCTCGGGCTGCCACCTCAATCCCAAGACGTTCGGTGAAAAGAAGCCTTACGCCAACATCGAGCTCTCGATCGGGTCCAACATCACCGAGAAGGTCACGCCGTCGCTTGACGTCACCGGTCAGGCCGAGCCGAGCAACGGGCTTCCCTTCGTCTACGTTGACGACGACACTATGGCGCGTGTTCTCGGTAAGGAGGACGGTGCCGGTCTGTCGGATGACGAGAAGCGGCAGGCAATCAACAAGCTCAATGAGAATCTCAGCGGGGCGCAGCTCTCTCTGACGGCTGACGGTACCGCAACGGGCGAGAAGCCCTCCACGCCCGTGGCCCCGCCCGCGCAGACCGGCGAGGCCGTGAAGGTCGAGCAGCCCGCCGGCGCCGAGATCGAGGTCTCCCCGTCGCGGGCCGACGAGGGCGAGAAGGTGACCGTGACCGTGACCCCCGACGAGGGCCGCGAGGTCGTCTCCGTGACCGTCACCGACGCGGACGGCGGGGAGGTCGAGGTGACGCCCGGCGAGAAGGACGGCGAGTACACCTTCGAGATGCCGGGCGGCCCCGTCACCGTCACGGCCGAGACACGCTGCGACGGCGGCGAGCTCTGCCCGAGCCGCGGCCTCGCGGACGTTCTCGTGGGCGAGTGGTGCCACGACGCCGTCGACTGGGCGGTCGAGACGGGCCTCATGACGGGCTACGATCACGTGGACGCCTTCGGGGTATCCGACCCGCTCAGCCGAGCTCAGCTCGCGCAGGTGCTCTGGAACCGTGCGGGCCGCCCGGCGGCGGACGCGTCCGCGGTCGGGGCCTTCCCCGACTGCTCCGAGGGCGAGTTCTACGCCGAGGCCGTGGCCTGGTGCAACGAGCAGGGCATCATGACCGGCTACGAGGACGGGACCTTCGGCCCCGCGGACCCCGTCACCCGCGAGCAGCTGGCGAC
>CALUJT010000232.1 GCA_944321005.1 uncultured Atopobiaceae bacterium
ACACGCCCGGGGCCCCCGCCGAGCGCCGCGCGCCGCAGCGCCGGGGGCAGAGCTCGCAGGCGTCGTAGGCGGAGGGCGAAAGGTCCGCGGGGCGGCTCACTTCTCGCCCCCCTTGCGGGAGGGCGAGCCGCGGCGGAGCCTCTCCGGCAGGTGGCGCCCCGCCTGGTGCATCTTCTCCGCCTCGACGATGAAGGCGGTGTCGTCCGGGCCCACGAGCTCGTCCGCGCCGGTCTTGGGGTTGAAGTGGTGCAGGAGCACGGGCTCGAAGAGGCGCAGATGCCAGGCAAAGGCCATCGACGCCAGGAGCAGCACGCAGAAGATGAGGATGCGGGGCAGGGTCTCCACCTGCGTCATGACGAGCGAGCCGATGCACAGGAGAAACGTCCACCCGTACATGAGGAGAACCGCCTGACGCTGGTCGTAGCCCTCGTCGATGAGCCGGTGGTGGATGTGGCCGCGGTCCGCGTGGCCGATGCTCACGTGCCCGCGCAGGCGGCGCACGATGGCGGAGAAGGTGTCGATGATGGGGACGGCAGCGATGACGAGCGGCACGATGATGGTGGTGAGACCGGCGAAGCGCGTGACCGAGAGCAGAGAGACCGTGCCGAGGGCAAAGCCGAGCGTGAGCGCGCCCGAGTCCCCCATGAAGACGGACGCGGGGTGGAAGTTGAAGCGAAGGAACCCGAGGGATGCCCCCGAGACGGCCACGGCGAGCGCGGCGGCGTCAAGCCTTCCCGCCCAGACAGAGAGCACGAACATCGTGAGCCCCGCAATGGCCGAGATGCCGGCAGCGAGGCCGTCGAGTCCGTCGATGAGGTTGATGATGTTGGAGTACGCCACGAGGTAGACGACCGTCACCGGATACGCGAGCCACCCGAGCTGGACGAAGCCTCCGGAGAGGAAGGGGTTGGAGATGTCCCCGATCACGAGGCCGCCCGCCACGGCAACGGACGCGGCCACGATCTGGCCGAGGAGCTTCTTTCTTGGGGAGAGCGAGCGGTAGTCGTCAACGAGGCCCGTGAAGAAGACGATCAGAAAGGCCACGACGAGCATCCAGTAGTTGACCTCGAGCTTGGGAGAGGGCACCAGCACGACCGGCCAGCCAAGGTGCGTCGTTCCCACGTACTGCGTGACGAACGCTGCCACGATGCCGAGGAAGATGGCTATGCCCCCCATGCGCGGAATGGGCTTCTTGTTGATTCTCCTCGCGCCGGGATAGTCCACGGCACCGAGAAGGACGGCGATTCTCCTTGCAAGAGGCGTCGTGAGAAGCGTGACCGCAAGAGCCGCGCCGAACAGGCACAGATACGGT
Organism: uncultured Atopobiaceae bacterium; assembly: GCA_944321005.1. Lineage (GTDB taxonomy): Bacteria > Actinomycetota > Coriobacteriia > Coriobacteriales > Atopobiaceae > Thermophilibacter. The sequence goes on from CALUJT010000232.1 coordinate 1,313, forward strand.
ACGAGGTCGTGCACGCCCTTCTCCCTTCGCTTCTCGTGGCGAACGCGCTCAGGACATGATAGCGAAATCGGTGGCGACGGTTGCGGTGGGGGCCAGCGAGCGTGAAGGAGGCGTGCAAGAGCACGCACATATCAACTTTTGCCGAGTTTTTTGCGCAAGTCAAGACTGGTTTCTTCGGACGAAGCCCCTATAGTAGGTGGTGTCGTCCCCCTGCGGTCAAACTGGGTGAACCGACAAGCGTTACGAGGGAGTCCGATATCTCGTGTTCAGTACGGGGATCCTCCGTTGATGAGGAAGCCGGAACGCGCGATGGGGACACCCACCTTCTGAGAGGTGGGTTCATTATCGAACCGCAGGGGGCGTCTTCGTGCCGCGGGACCTTCTCGCGCGGGCGCAAATCGGCGCTTGACACCCGCGGGAGAAACCGCCACAATAACCAACGCGCAATGCGCCTGGGGACGTAGCTCAGCTGGGAGAGCGCTGCCTTCGCAAGGCAGAGGCCGGGGGTTCGAATCCCCTCGTCTCCACCAGGTAGACTCAGGGCCCGGATGTCAGGTGACATCCGGGCCCTTCTGGTTGCACGAAATGGGACGCGCCTGAAACGTGCAAGTTGTTGCACGTTTCAGGCGCGTCCCATTTCGTGCAACAGCTCACTCGTACGAGCCGCGGAGCGAGTACCAGCCGTCCGACTCCCCCACCACGAGCGGAACGTCAAAGAGGCCGCTCATGACCTCGCTCGTGAGGAGCTCCTCCTTGGGGCCGTCGGCGAACACCTCCGCGTCCTTGATGAGCAGCACGCGACGGATGGCGGGAACTATGTCCTCGGGGTAGTGCGTCACGAGCACGACGGAGCGCCCCTCCGCGGCGAGCGTGCCCATGGTCCTCCTCACGTGGTACATGCCCTCGGGGTCGAGGCCGGTGCAGGGCTCGTCAAAGATGAGGACCTGAGGATCGCGCACGAGCTCGCGCGCCACGAGCACGCGGCGGACCTGGCCCGTGGAGAGGGTCATCACGTCGCGCGGGGCGAGCTCGGCGATGCCCAGACGCTCCAGCGCGTCCTCAGCGAGCGCGCGGTCCTTCTCGCCCACCTCGCCGCGCAAAGGGAGCCCGAGCGTGCCAAAGAGGCCTCCCGTAACGATGTCGATGACCGGCAGGTGGACCCGCACCTGGTCGTGCATCGTGGAGCTCACGATGCCCAGGGTCCGCTTGACGTCAGCCAGCTTGGGGCGCTCCTGGCCGCGGAAGCGCACGGGGGGCTCCTCGCGCCAGAGGGGAAAGACCTCGCGCGTGAGGAGCTGTATGAACGTGGACTTCCCCGCCCCGTTGGGGCCGAGAAGCGCCACGTGCTCGCCCTCGGCGAGCGCGAAGTCGCCCACGTGCAGGATGGCCTTGCCGCCGCGCACGACGCTCGCGTCGTGAATCTGGAAGAGCGGCGTCGTTCGTGCGGCGGCGGCCGCGCGGTCCCTCTCGATGGTTTCCATTTGGTGCCCCTTCGCCTCGCACCAGGGCTCCCCCGCCCCGGCAGGACTACTATAGGCAAACGAAAAACCGCGGCGGCGGCGCCGTAACGCGCCGTCTACTTTTGCAGGGGGTAGCCATGGCAGAGATGCTCACGCTCGAGGCCTTTGAGGAGGCCTCGGAGAAGGTTCGCGAGGTCACGCTCGAGACCAAGCTCGTGGAGAGCCCGCACTTCTCGGCGAGCACGGGGAACCGGGTGTGGCTCAAGCCCGAGAACCTCCAGCGCACCGGCGCCTACAAGGTGCGCGGCGCCTACTACAAGATCTCCACCCTCTCGCCCGAGGAGCTGGGGCGCGGCATCATCACCGCGAGCGCGGGAAACCACGCGCAGGGCGTCGCCTTTGCAGCCACGCGCGCCGGGGCGCGCTCGGTGGTGGTGATGCCCGAGACCACGCCGCTCATCAAGGTCGAGCGCACCAAGCAC
>CALUJT010000233.1 GCA_944321005.1 uncultured Atopobiaceae bacterium
ACACGTTGGCGGGGATGTTCTCCGCCGAGGAGTATCCGGGGACGAGCAGGTACTCGGAAAAGGTGTGGGACTCCCCCTCGAAGAACGTGGCCATGTGCTGGCTCCTCTCCCCGCCCGCGGCGGAAACAACCCCGTAACGAAATTTGAGACATTGTAGCATCCGCTCACGGGTTTTTCAGCCACCGTTTGCCGAGAAGTACCAGCTCACGATAAGGACATGGCGAGAAGGGGCCCGCTGGGCGCGCCGACGCGGGGCGCGGGGCCGTAGCACGCACAGTTCGATTAACTTTCATATATCCGCAGGTCGATATTTCGCGTTTCTCGTACTGTGCGTACTACGGAGAGGCAGCCGCGGACGCGCGCCCTATACTTGAGGCGAAGAGAGGGGGTCCCGTGGACGGCGGACGCGTTGCCGCGGCGGTGCGGCAGATCATGGACGAGACGGCGAGGCGCAAGCCGCAGGGCGGGCGCAACGTCCTCATGCTGGCGTGGTTCGAGGACGAGAAGGACGAGCTGCCGCGCAACCCCGGTGACTACGACATCATCTCGCTGACGGCGCCGCTCGGCGCCTTCTCCGGGGACGGCGCGCACCCGGACGCCGATCGAAAGGTGTTTCTGGCGCTGTACTTCATAACCGAGCGGTTCGCGCAGAGCCTCATGCCCATAGCAGACGAGGACTCTCCGCTCTTTCGCATGCTCACGACCACCGCCGCAAAACGCCACCCCGTGCGTCGCGTCAACGCGCCCGACCCCAACAAGGAGCTCATGCTCGACCTCTTTGCCGCTGCGGCGGTGGCCTACGTTGAGCGGCACGACGGCTGGGAGCAGCTGGTGGAGGCGCTTGGCGTCGCGATCACGGCCCTGGTCTCCCCCGTCATTCCCGAAGAGGCACCGAAGGGTGCGGACGAGGTTCTCGCCGTGATCTTGCAGGACATCGCCGCGCACCCTGAGTCCGCGAGCCTCTCTGGGCTGGCGCGGCGCTACTCCTACAGCACGACCTACCTCTCGGAGCTCATCCACGAGCGCTGCGGCATGACGTTCACCGAGCTCGTGGCCAGGCACCGCATGGACCGCGCAGCGATGCTGTTGCGCGCGACGCAGCTGCCGGTGCGTGAGGTGGCCCGGCAGGTGGGTTACTCGGGAACGAGCAACTTCTACAAGGCGTTCCGGGCGCAGTTTGGGTGCGGGCCGGCCGAGTGGCGCGAGGGCGCCGGAAAATAACGTACTTTGGTTTCCTGAAAGCCATGGCCCAACAGGGCGTTTTTGGGCTTTCAGCAAACCAAAGTACGTTAATTCCGAGCGTCTCCTATCAGACGTCACTTCACGCGCGTCAGGCGGCCGTCGCGGACCTCGTAGATGCGGTCCGCCGCAGCGTCGAGGTCGTCCGAGTGCATAATGGCGACGACGGTCTTGCTGCCGCACAGGCCTGCGAGGTAGGCGCAGAGCCGCGAGCCCGTGGCGACGTCGAGGTTCGCGAGCGGCTCGTCGAGGAGGGCCACCGGCTCCGGGCGCGACAGCGCGCGCAGCAGCCCCAGCTTCTGACGCTCGCCGAGCGAGAGGTTGAGCGGCTGGTCCGTGATGGCGCGCTCCGGCAGGTCTCCCAGGTCGAGCACCTCCGCGACCTTCGGGTCCGCAGCGCCACCAAGGAGGTTGTACGCAAGGTCCCCCGCAAACACGGGAACGGGATAGGTGAGGTAGGCGGCGTCAATGAGCTCAGGCGCGAGCGCGGCCTCTCCGTCGAGGTCGGCCGGATCGGAGAGCCCGCGTAGGAAGTCCAGCAGACGGGACTTGCCCGATCCGTTGGCGCCCCTCACCACCACGAGCTCGCCGGGACGCAGCTCGAACTCACCCGCAAAGAGGCGCTTTCCCTCCGCGCCGCGCTCGGGAGTCGCCCAGAGCGTGCCGTCGAGGCGCGCAACGGGCGTGCCACCCGGGTTCGTCGCGAGCGCCTCGAACCCGGAGGGCTCTATCGCGGCCGAGGCCACCTCGCGCAGGCGCTCGACGTGCGGCAGGTTGCCGCGCACCTCCGCCACGCGCTGAGCGATGACAGTGAGCGGCGCCTGCACGATCTGCGCGAGCGAGTACGCCACGAGCACCTGGCCCACGCCAGCCCCGCCCGTCAGGCAGCGCCACGCGGCAACGCCCATCATCGCTGCCGCGAGGGCGCAGGAGAGCAGCGCGGGAAGACTGGAGATGAGCAGCTCGAGGAAACGATAGCGGGTGACCACCCTCAGAAACGCCTCGGAGCGCTCGCGATAGCGCGCCGAGAAGTACCCCTCGGCGCCGGCAGCGTTGGCGGAGCGCTTGTTCTCGGCGATGCGCTTGGACTCGCCGAGCCAGGCGTCCTGCACGGGGAGGACGTCGCGTTGGAGCTCGGCGAGCGAGCGCGCGGGAAGCCGCAGGGCGAACCAGAAGACGGGGGCGTAGACGACTACCAGCACAGACATCAGCGGATCAATCAGCGCCGCAATGGCAACGATTCCCAGAAGCGCCAGCACCGCGCCCGGGATGCGCACGTTCGCGCAGGCAGAGATCGTGCCATAGATGTCGGTCGAATTCATGAGAACGTTCACGAAGTGGCCCTTCTCGTGCCGCGAGAAGGCGCGCTGCGACGCCGTGAGAATCTCCTTGGCACAGGTCATAGCGCCGTCGAGAAAGCGGCGCACCCCCAGCCACGTGGGCACCCACTCTCCGAGGAAGACCGTCGCGGCAGCGGACGCCACGGCAAGGACAAGGGCGACGGCGAGCGGGGCCCCGAGGTACGGCACCCCGCTCGAAAGCTGGTCGACGACGTGCCCCACGACGATGCTCGTTGCCGCAGCGAGCATCGTGGACGCCGCAACGCCCAACGCCTTGGCAAGATTGCTAACGCTCGCGTCAACGAGCGGATATTCACTCTTCTTGGTCATGGCTTCACCAATCCGGCGCGCTCGCGCCCTAGGGATGAATCTGTGAATTGGGAACTGTCCCCTACTAACACACACGCGTCAGGCGGCCGTTGCGAATAGCGTAGATGCGGTCCGCCGCGGCGTCGAGGTCACTCGAGTGCATGATGGCGACGACGGTGCGGCAACCGCGCAGGCCCGCGAGGTAGGCGCACAGGCGCGCGGACGTCGCAGCGTCCAGGTTCGCGAGCGGCTCGTCGAGGAGGGCCACCGGCTCCGGGCGCGACAGCGCGCGCAGCAGCCCCAGCTTCTGGCGCTCGCCGAGCGAGAGGTTGAGCGGCTGGTCGGTGATGGAGCGCGCTGGA
>CALUJT010000234.1 GCA_944321005.1 uncultured Atopobiaceae bacterium
GTCTCCGGCTGCCCGGCCGGCGTGGACATCCCGGGCTACATCGCCCTGGTGGAGGCCGGTCGCTACACCGAGGCCGTGCGCCTCATCCGCAAGGACAACCCGCTGCCGCTGGTCTGCGGCCTCGTGTGCGAGCACCCGTGCGAGATGCACTGCCGCCGCGGCATGGTGGACGACCCGATGAACATCCGCGGCCTCAAGCGCTACGCCGTGGAGCACGCGGGCGACTACAAGCCCATCATCAAGGCCCCCACCAAGAAGCGCGTCGCCGTCATCGGCGGCGGCCCGGCGGGCCTGTCGTGCGCGTACTACCTCACCCTCATGGGCCACAGCGTCAAGATCTTCGAGCAGCGCCAGCACCTCGGCGGCATGCTGCGCTACGGCATCCCCAACTACCGCCTGCCGCGCGAGCAGCTCGACTCCGAGATTCAGTGGCTGCTCGACTGCGGGATCGACGTGGAGATGAACCACAGCGTCGACGGCGAGGAGCTCGACCGCCTGCGCAAGGAGTACGACGCCGTCTATCTCGCCATCGGCGCGCACTCGGACAAGAAGCTCGGGCTTCCGGGCGAGGACGCCGAGGGAGTCATGTCCGCCGTCCAGCTCCTGAGGGACATGGGCGACGACAACCCGCCCGACTTCGAGGGCCTCACGGTTGCCGTCGTGGGCGGCGGCAACGTGGCCATGGACGTGGCCCGCACCTCCGTGCGCCTGGGCGCAAAGAAGGTCGTCATCGCGTACCGCCGCCGCGTGGCGGACATGACCGCGCAAGACGAGGAGATCGCCGGCGCCGAGGCCGAGGGCTGCGAGGTCATGGACCTTCACGCGCCCAAGGAGGTCGTGGTGGACGAGTCCGGCCACGTCTGCGGGCTCAAGGTCGAGCCGCAGATCATCGGCGGGCTCAAGCGCGGGCGCCCCGCGCCGCGTACCGCGGAGGGCGGCGACGTCGTGGTCCCGTGCGACCGCGTCATCGTGGCCATCGGCCAGGACATCGACTCCGGCACCTTCGAGGAGCAGGGCGTTCCCACCAAGTGGGGCCGCATCGTGACGGACCCGGACGGCGCCGTGCCCGGCCAGGACGGCCTCTTCTCCGGCGGTGACTGCCAGAGCGGCCCCGCCACCGTCATCCGCGCCATCAACGCGGGCAAGGTCGCCGCGGGCAACATCGACAACTACCTCGGCTACAACCACACGATCGAGCTCGACGTCGAGCTGCCGCCCGTGCAGTTCAAGGGCAAGATCAGCTGTGCGCGCTGCGAGATGCGCGAGCGCGAGGCGTCTGACCGCATCCATGACTTTGACATTGTCGAGAACGGCCTCACCGACCAGGAGGCGCACCAGGAGGCGTCCCGCTGCCTGCGCTGCGACCACTTCGGCTTCGGTGCGTTCCGCGGGGGGAGGATCGAGCAGTGGTAAACCTCACTATCGACGGCCGCGCCGTCAGCGTTCCCGAGGGTACGTCCATCCTCGACGCCGCCGCCCAGCTGGGCATCAAGATCCCCACGCTGTGCTACCTCAAGGACCTCAACGAGATCGGCGCCTGCCGCGTCTGCGTGGTCGAGGTCGAGGGCATCGACCAGCTCGTCGCCGCGTGCAACAACACCGTGCTCGAGGGCATGGTCGTGCGCACCAACAGCCCCAAGGTCCGCGTGGCGCGCCGCATGAACATGGAGCTCCTGCTCGCCACGCACGACTCCGAGTGCACGAGCTGCGTGCGCTCCGGCAACTGCACCCTGCAGTCGCTCGCCAACGACCTGGGCATCTCCGACCTTCCCTACGAGAAGCGCCTCATGCACGACCCCTGGGACAAGTCCTTCCCGCTCATCCGCAACAACGACAAGTGCATCAACTGCCTGCGCTGCATCCAGGTGTGCGAGAAGATCCAGGGCCTGGGCGTCTGGGACCTCGCCAACCGCGCCACGCACACGAGCGTGAACGTCCGCGGCGGCATGACGATCCAGGAGTCCGACTGCACCCTCTGCGGTCAGTGCATCACGCACTGCCCGACGGGGGCGCTGCGCGAGCGCGACGACACGCAGAAGGTCTTCGCCGCGCTGGCCGACCCCGGGAAGGTCGTCGTGGTGCAGATCGCGCCGGCCGTGCGCGCCGCCTGGGGCGAGAGCCTCGGCCTCGACCGCCAGGACGCCACGGTGGGCCGCCTGGTGGCGGCGCTGCGCCGCATGGGCGTGGACTACGTCTTTGACACCAACTTCTCCGCCGACCTCACCATCATGGAGGAGGGCACCGAGCTCCTGCACAAGCTCGCGCACCGCGCCGAGCATCCCGACGATGCCCAGAACACCTTCCCGATGTTCACCTCCTGCTGCCCGGGCTGGGTGCGCTACGTCAAGGCCGTGCGCCCCGAGCTCACCGACCAGCTCTCCACCTCCAAGTCTCCGGGCCAGATGTTCGGCGCCATCACCAAGAGCTACTTCGCCGAGCTCAAGGGCATCGACCCCAAGAACATCTTCTGCGTGGAGATCATGCCGTGCGTGGCCAAGAAGCACGAGGTGGCCATCCCCGTCATGAACGACGCCTGCGGGGACCCCGACGTGGACGTCTCGCTCACCACGCGCGAGATCGACCGCATGATTCGCGCCGAGCACATCGACGCCACCACGCTCCCCGAGGAGAAGTTCGACGACCCGCTGGGCACCTCCACGGGAGCCGGCGTGATCTTCGGCGCCACCGGCGGCGTCATGGAGGCGGCCCTTCGCACCGCCTATCACGTGGTCACCGGCGAGACCCCGCGTCCGGACGCCTTCTCCGAGGTCCGCGGCCTCGACGGCTGGAAGGAGGCCACCTTCGACCTCGCCGGCACCCCGGTGCGCGTGGCGGTGGTCCACGGCCTCGCCAACACGGCGTTTTTGCTCGACGCCATCGCCGAGGGCGCGGTCGAGTACGACTTCGTCGAGGTCATGGCCTGCCCGGGCGGCTGCGCGGGCGGGGGCGGACAGCCCATTCACGATGGCGAGGAGCTCGCGAGCGTCCGCGGCGACGTCCTCTGGGGCCTCGACCGCAAGTCCAAGCTGCGCAACTCCTATGAGAACCCGGCCATCCAGACGCTCTACAGGGAGTACCTGGGCGAGCCGCTCTCCGAGCGCGCGGAGGAGCTTCTCCACACGGACCACCACGCCTGGTCCATCCACTAGACCTGACAGGGGGACAGTCCCTTTGTCAAGTTATGGGCCCGGACCGCAACCCCCACGGTCCGGGCCCCCTTTGTCTCGAGGGGGAGGCGAGGCGCTATAC
>CALUJT010000235.1 GCA_944321005.1 uncultured Atopobiaceae bacterium
CGGGTCGGCGCTTCTCGCCCCGGGGTCGAGCGAGCCCGTGGACATAGAGCCCCCGCGCTCCGCGAGACGAGAGGGGCGGGCCCTTCCGCGGAGGATCCGGCACGGCGACATCCTCGCGCTCGGCGCGACCACGCGCTTCCTCGTCATTCGAGTGAGCGGCCCCGACGCCTGACCGAAAGCCTGAAATTTGCGTAAATTATGGGCCCTCCCCCGGCTTAAGCTGTTGTCTCAGACACGGCAGGAGGGAACCCATCATGCACGACCCGCAGGGAAGCTATCGCATCGTCGAGCTCGAGGACTTCGTCCCCGCAGGCCCCTCGGGAGACGACGGGGGGAAGCAGGCCCGCCGCTTCTCCCGGCTCATCGCCGAGGAGGGGGCGTCGAGGGAGGGCGCCACGAGCGTCGTCCTCAAGGTCAGGAACGCCGCCGGCGAGACCTTTGCCCTCAAGACGATGAAGGCGCCGCGCGGCGGTGCCGCCCCCGATGCCGTCAGAAGGGCGCGCGAGGACGCCTTCCTCGAGGAGTACCGCAACCAGCTCGCTGTCTCCAACCTGCGCGGCTTTCCCGCGGTGCACGGCTGGGGCAGGGTCGAGGGACGTCCGGCCATCCTGATGGAGTGGGTCGAGGGGACCTCGCTTCGCGACGTGCTCCGGCACACGGGACCGTGGAGGGGCGAGCTCGTCGCGCGCCTCGCCGCGGCGACCCTCGAGATCCTCCGCAGCACCGAGGCGCTCGAGCGCGGGTTCGTCCACCGCGACATATCGCCGAGAAACGTCCTTCTCCGCACCTCCGCCCGCGACGTGCGCGAGCAGCTGGCGAGCGGGGACTTCGACGTCTGCCTCGTCGACATGGGGAGCTCGGTCAGCCTGTACGTCGAGGACGGCTCCTTCACCATGCTCGCGGACGTCTGGAGAAACGCGACGCCTGACTACGCCGCGCCCGAGATGCTCACGCGCGACGTCCCCGGCATCGACGCCCTGCGCCACTCGAGCGCCATCGACGTCTACGCCCTGTGCAGCGTCCTCTACGAGCTCTACTCCGGCGAGACCCCCTATCGCGTGGTCGAGCACCCGGAGGCCTCCCCCTACCTCCTCAAGATGAGCTCCGACCCAAGGAAGCTGGCCCCGGCCGACCCCCGGGACCTCGGACTCTGCGATCTGGTGATGTCCGGCCTGGCAAGGGAACCCGGGCGCCGCCCTACGGTCGCGAGCCTCCTCGCGGCGCTCAGGGCATGGCTCGCGGGCGAGAAGAACCCCTCGAGGGAACTCGTCCCCTACGAGCCCGACGCGGAGGCGACCCGCGACGGCGGGCGCTCGGTGTCGCGCCGCGGGCTTGTCCTGGGCGCCGCCGCGGGCATGGCCGCCGTTACCGGGCTCGGGGCGGCCGCATGGGTCACGGACGGGTTCGGGCTCCTCCGCGGGGCGCGCAGAATCGCCTCGCTCAGCTGGGACGACCTCTCGGAGATCTCCCTCGAGATAGCCGACGCCGGGGACGAGAAGGGGGCCCTCGAGGTGGCTCGGCGCTACGGCGTCTGCGACGAATCCGGGGAAATCGACCGCTCGATCACAAGGCCGCTCGTTATTGCTGGCACCGAGCTCGAGGCGCAGGTGGCTGGCATCGCCCACGACGTCCGCTCAGACGGCTCCCCCATCGGGCTGACCTTCCTGCTCACCAGCCTGCTCCCCGAGGAGCGCCCCATGAGCGAGGACCCCTACATGGGCGGCTGGGAGGACTCCGACCTGCGCGCCTGGCTGAACGACGTCCTTCTCGCCGACCTTCCGGAGGAGCTCGCGCGCAACATCGTCGCCGCGGGCAAGCTCACGAACAGCGCCGGCGCCGCTAAGTCCGCGGACGACGTGACGCTCACCGAGGACTCCCTCTGGCTCCCCTCCTACGTGGAGATCGTGGGCGAGCGACCCCGCTCCAGCTTCAGCGACGGCTTCCAGTACCTTGCCGACGTCCTCAACGCCGAGGGCAGCCAGTACAAGCTCTTCCGAGACCAGGCGATCTTCCCGCGGGAGACGCGCCAGGAGCTCGTGCGCAGTCGCGAGGGCGAGCCCGCCTACTGGTGGCTGCGCACCGCAAGCCCGGACGTCTCCGAAAGCGAGGGCATGGCGTTCTTCAACCGCACGGGCCCCAACGGAGACCCCTTCCACTTTGCCACCGCCTGCACCGACCGCTCCGGCATCCTCGTCGGCTTCTGCATCTAAAGGTTGACAGATTGCCCAGGTCAAACTGTCAACCCTGACAGATTGCTCAGGTCAAACTGTCAACCCAACCCCTCGTGACAGCGCGTGAGGCCCGAGTCGCAGGAGGCCCGCCGATGTTCCGGAGAGAAGTTTCACGAAGTGCGCTTCTCGAAGGAACATCGGCGGGCCTCCCCCATTGCGTAAGAGCCTACACCGCCACGATGTTGACCAGGCGGCCCTTGATCACGATGACCTTCTTGATGTCCTTGCCGGCGAGCTGCTCGGCGACGGCGGCCTTGGCGGCCTCGGCCATCTCGTCGTCTGTGGCGTCGGCGGCGACGGTCACGCGGCCGCGGACCTTGCCCTTGATCTGCACGGCGATCTCGACCTCGTCCGCCTTGGCGGCCTCGGCGTCGAACTCGGGCCACGCGGCGTTGTAGACGGAGCCCTCCTGGTGCAGGGCCTCGTGCCAGAGCTCCTCGGCCCAGTGCGGGCAGATCGGGGCGAGCATGGTCACGATCGCGTGCGCCACGGCGAAGCACAGGGCCGGGTCGCGCTGCTCGGCGGCCACGTCGTTCACGTACTTGGACGCCGCGTTGGTGATCTCCATGACGGCGGAGATGGCGGTGTTGAACTGGCCGCGGTCGAAGTCGGTCGTGCACTTGATGCCCATGCCGTTGAGCGTGCGCCAGAGCTCCTTGCCCGCGGCGTCGAGGGCTCCCGCGCTCACGGCTCCGGCGGCCGCGCCCTGGGAGAGCGCCCACACCACGCGCCACGCGCGCCTGATGAAGCGGTTGGCGCCGGCGACGGCCTCCTCGTCCCAGTTGAAGTCCTTCTCGGGCGGGGCGATGAAGAGGATCGCCAGGCGCATGGTGTCCGCGCCGAAGGGCTCGATCACGCTCGAGGGCGGGACGACGTTGCCCTTGGACTTGGACATGGTGTCGCCGTTGGCGTCCTTTACCATGCCCTGGCAGAGCAGGTTGTCGAAGGGCTCGTCGCAGTCGATCATGCCGAGGTCGCGCAGGACCTTGGTGAAGAAGCGGCTGTAGAGCAGGTGCAG
>CALUJT010000236.1 GCA_944321005.1 uncultured Atopobiaceae bacterium
GTCGTGGCCACGCAGATCGACTTCCACGCGCGCTTCGGCGGCGTGGTGCCCGAGATCGCCTCCCGCAAGCACACCGAGGCCATCGTGGGCGTCTTCGAGGAGACGCTCGCGCGCGCCGGCGAGCACTTCGGCGTGGACACGCTCGCGCCGGCGGACCTCGCGGCCGTGGGCGTGACGGCGGGGCCGGGCCTGGTGGGCGCGCTCGTGGTGGGCGTCGCCTTTGCCAAGGGCCTCTGTGCGGCCGCTGACCTGCCGCTCATTGCCGTCCACCATCTCGAGGGCCACCTCATGGCCAACCTCTTCGAGACGCCGGGCCTCGAGCCGCCCTTCGTGGCGAGCATCGTCTCCGGCGGCAACACCATGCTCGTCCACGTGCGCGCCTGGGGCGACTACGTCCTTCTGGGCGCCACGATCGACGATGCGGTGGGCGAGGCCTTCGACAAGGTTGCCAAGGCGCTCGGTCTGGGATACCCCGGCGGCCCGGTGATCTCCAAGCTCTCCGCGCAGGGCAACCCGCGCGCCATCCACTTCCCGCGCGCGATGATGCACAGCGGGGACTACAGCTTCAGCCTCTCCGGCCTCAAGACCGCCGTCATCACCTACATCGAGGGCGAGAACCGCGCCGGCCGCGCGATCAACCTGCCCGACCTGGCGGCGAGCTTCGAGGCGGCGGTCATTGACGTGCAGGTGGCCAAGGCCGTGACCGCCGTGGAGGAGACCGGCGTGGCCGACTTCTGCGTCGGCGGCGGCGTGGCGGCCAACCCGGGACTGCGCGCGGCCTACAAGGCGGCGCTCGAGAAGCGCGGCGTGCGCGTGACCGTGCCGCCCATGCGCGCCTGCGGAGACAACGCCGCGATGATTGGCATCGCGGCGCTGAGGAGCTACGACGCCGGGTCCTTCTCGCCCCTCACGCTGGACGCGGACTCCAACGCCGCCCTGGGAACCTGGTCCACCCCCAACGCCCCCGTCCCTCCCACCTGGGAATAACTTGACAGGGGGACAGTCCCTTTGTCATGTTACGTAGCCGCATAACATGACAAAGGGACTGTCCCCCTGTCAAGTAGTTTTGGAGACTGGCATGCACGTTTGCGACTACGAGTCCCCTCTTGGGAAGATGCTGCTCGCGGCCGACGACGCCGCACTCACGGGTGCGTGGTTCTATGGCCAGCGCTACTTTGCGCGCGGGCTGGAGGGTGCCGAGAAGAACGCGGGGGCAGGTGTGCCCGCCGACTCGCCGGTTCTTCTCGCCGCCCGTTGCTGGCTGGACGCGTACTTCGCAGGAGAGCGTCCGGGCGTGGCCGACGTCCCGCTGGCGCCGCGCGGCACCGCGTTCCAGTGCCGCGTGTGGGACGCGCTTCTCGCCATCCCGTACGGAGAGACGCGCACGTACGGCGAACTCGCAGCCGAGCTGGGGTCGTCGCCCCGCGCCGTCGGCACCGCGGTTGGCAAGAACCCCGTCAGCGTGATCGTCCCGTGCCACCGCGTCCTGGGCGCGGGCGGCTCCCTCACCGGCTATGCCGGCGGCGTGGATCGCAAGCGGGCCCTCCTCGAGCTTGAGCGGGCGCATGCGCCGGAAGGACGGCATACGTAGGCCCGGATTTTGGAAATGCGGACTTACGCGTTCCCGGGTCCGCGGATTTGGATGCGTAAACGGGGAAAACGGTGCATTTTGACCTAGAATCCCGGGTTACGCGTGAAATAAATCAAATCAAATCACACGCAACTCGGGATTTCCGAAAAACCCGGGCTGCGCGTTCCCGTGCCTTGCGCCGCCGCTATAACCCATTGCCTCTGTCAAGTCTCCGCACTCTCGCAGTGCGATATAATCGTAAAAACGCACTATGAGAGTGCAGTACAGTGGAGGCGCTCATGGACCAGCTCTACGAGTACATGCTCCGACAGCTCGCTCAGACCCCGGACTCATTCCACCGTTACATCTACGGCTCCATCAACTGGGACGGCCGCATGCTCGGTCTGGTGGGTCCGCGCGGCGTCGGCAAGACGACCCTCTTCCTACAGCGCATCAAGGAGGCGCACTCGACGCGGGACGCGCTCTACGTCTCTGCCGACCACCTGTTCTTCTCCACTCATTCCCTCTACGAAGTAGCGGAGCGCCTCTATCGGGACGGCGGGACGCACCTCTTCATCGACGAGGTCCACAAGTATCCCAACTGGTCGCGCGAGCTCAAGATGATGTACGACTCGTTGCCCGGTCTGCACGTGTACTTTACGGGGTCGTCCGTCCTGGACATCGAGCGGGGGGATGCCGACCTCAGCCGGCGTGCTCCCAGATACGAGATGCAGGGCCTTTCGTTCAGGGAGTATCTTGCGATACGCCATGGGATGGAGGTGCCCGTGCGTCCGCTTGATGACATCCTTGCCGGCAGCACGGGGCTGCCGGGCGTCGAGCATCCGCTGCCGCTCTTCCGTGACTACCTGCGGCGCGGCTACTACCCCTTTGGCTCGGACGCCGACTTTGACCTCGAGCTCTCTCAGGTAATCACGAGGACGCTCGAGACTGACATTCCCCAGTACGCCAACATGACCGCGGCGACTGGCAGAAAGCTCAAGAAGCTCATGGTCGTCGTGAGCACGCTTGCCCCGTTCAAGCCCAATATGACGAGCCTGGGTGGCCAGATTCAGGCGAGCAGGAATAACGTGGAGGACTATCTGCTCTACATGGAGAGGGCGGGAATGGTGGCGCAGCTCCGCACGGGCGCCAGCGGTCTCGGCGCGCTCGGCAAGCCGGAGAAGGTCTATCTGGACAACACCAACATCCTCTACAACCTGAGCGACGGTCGCGAGGACATCGGCAACGTGCGCGAGACGTTCTTCTTCAACCAGATGCGCGTCAATCACCTGGTCACGGCGTCGAAGATTTCTGACTTCCAGATTGGGGACCTCACGTTTGAGGTGGGCGGCAGGTCAAAGACCGCCGATCAGCTCAGGGGAGCCGAGAGGGGCTACGTGGTGAGGGATGACATCGAGTTTGGCCATGGCAACGTTGTGCCCCTCTGGACCTTCGGGCTGAACTACTAGGGGCGCGAATGGCTTCCCGAAATTGGTCCCAAGGCGCCGATAACGCCCGCGCCGGAGGGGATGTTAGCACGCGCCGGACCCGCACATGAGCTCGATGATCGTCCGGTCCGTCTCGCGCATGCCGTGAGCGGCCAGGACGCCCACGTTGCGGATCGTGTTCTCCACGCCCTTGACC
>CALUJT010000237.1 GCA_944321005.1 uncultured Atopobiaceae bacterium
AGAGCACCGAGTGCTCCAGGATGTGGAAGACGCCCGTGTCGTCGGCGGGCGGGGTCTTGAAGGAGATGGCGAACGAGCGGTTGGTGTCAGCGCAGGCGAGCCAGAGGGCGCGGGCGCCGGTGGCGTCGTGGCGCATGAGGTACGCCTGGCCGGAGAGCTCGGGGAGCGCCTCCACGCGCGTGACGGTGAAGCCCGCGTGGACGGTGCCCGCCGCGAGCGCGGGGTCGGGTGCGGCAAAGCGGTTCAGCTGGGTCATGGGACCTCCTTGTTGCGTCTGTACGCTGCTCAGCATACCCCAGGCGGAATGGTTCGACTTTTGCGGCCTCAGAACTCGGGCCGCGGACGGCTGGGCTTTCGTCGAAGCCGGATGGGGCTGCCCGTCCATGTGCGGCCAACCTCCCGCTGCATGGTTCCCGCCTTCGTGCGATGTCGGGAAGACCTCGTGCAAGGTTTGCCCCTTCGTGCGATGTAAAAACAGCCCTCGCCTCCACTCCACCAGACGCCCAACTGGGCAAACGTCAGCGAAGAACGCCCGATCAGGTCAAATTACTGGCAATATGCATCGCACGAAGGGGCAAACCCTGCACGGCCTACCCTCTGACATCGCACGAAGGCGGGAACCGTGCAGCGAAGGGCCGTTCCAGATGATTCTCCTGCGGGGCAGAAGCCCCAGAATCGATCGTTGGCTGCGGGGCGACCGTCTGGAGCGTGTCCGTGCCGAGCTTGGGATAGTCGATGGAAGGTGGTAGGCTATCGCGGGCACTTTCGAGCGGGGGAGGGTTCGTGGCAGAGAAGAGCGTCGATGAGGGAGCGGGTGTCGAGAGGAGCGGGGTCTCCGAGCGGGACCTCGAGCGCCGTCGGCGCATCCGGCGCGGCATCGTGGCCACCCTCGTGGGCGGCACGTTCTGGGGCCTCAACGGCACCGTCTCCAAGTGGCTCATGGACGCGTACGCTATCGACCCGCTCTGGCTCGTGTGCCTGCGCGAGCTCGCCGCCTGCTGGCTCTTCCTGGCGGCCGCCGCCGTCACGTCCCGCGGGCGCGAGCAGCTGGCAGGCGTGTGGAGAAGCCCGCGCGACCTCCTGGCAATCCTGGGGGTGAGCCTGGGCGCCATCCTCTTCTCCCAGGTGGCCTACCTCGAGGCGATCGACTGGACCAACTCGGCCACGGCCACGATCATGCAGAGCCTGGGCATGGTGCTCGTGCTGGCCTACGTGTGCCTCAAGATGCGCCGTCGCCCGCGCCGGCGCGAGGCGCTCGGCGTCGTCCTGGCGCTCGCCGGGACCTACCTCGTGGCCACGGGCGGCAACCCGGGGCAGCTCAGCCTGCCGCCGCAGGGCCTCTTCTGGGGGCTTGCCTGCGCGGGTGCGGCCGCCTGCCTCTCCATCCTGCCCGCGAGGCCCATGGCAAAGTGGGGCAACTTCACGGTGAACGGCCTCGCGTTCCTCTTCTCCGGCGTCATCCTCACCGTTGTCTACCGGCCCTGGGAGCACATGCCCGCGCTCGACGGCGTGGCGGTGGCGGTGCTCGTCGCCTGCGTCGTGGTGGGGACCTTCGGCGCGTACGCGCTCTACCTCCAGGGCGTCAAGGACGCCGGCTCAATGCGCGCGAGCCTGCTGGGGACCATCGAGCCCGTCACGGCAACCGTGGCCACGGTCGTCTGGCTGGGCACGTCCTTCTCGCCCGCGGACATCCTGGGGTTTGCCCTCATCATCGCGATGGTCTACCTCACGGCGTAGGTTTTCCCGCGACGCGACGGCCGCTCGTCGCTACCATGGGGACAGAGAGAAACGGGGGAAGGCATGTACGGACTCAAGACGGAGGCGAGCTTCGACTCGGCCCACTTCCTGGCGGACTACCACGGCAAGTGCGAGAACCTCCACGGGCACCGCTGGCGCGTGGTCGCGTACCTGCGCACGGACGAGCTCGGCGCCGCCGGCACGGAGCGCGACATGGTATGTGACTTCGGCGTCTTCAAGCGCGCCGTCCGGGCCCTTGCGGAGGAGTTCGACCACACCTTCCTCGTGGAGGAGGGGACGCTCAGGCCCGAGACCGTGGCCGCGCTCGAGGGGGAGGGCTTCTCGCTCACCATCCTGCCCTTCCGCACCACGGCGGAGAACCTCGCCCGCCACTTCTGCGAGCGCCTGCGCGCCCAGGGGATGCCATGCGCGCAGGTGGACGTCTACGAAACCCCGCTCAACTGCGCCACCTACCTGGCGGACTGACGTCCCGCTGACACCGCGCCGCCCCCAAGCCGCCGGGCGCCGCCCACTTACCGTCCGCCACCTCGATTTTATTGCGCACAAGATATCCGTGACGGGTGGCTATACTCTTGCAGAGGGGGCACAGCGAGAGAGCGGAGGTGCGCCATGGCAAACCATCCCCTGCACGGGGTCAACCTGACGGGCTGGCTCACGCTTGAGTCGTGGGTCACCCCCGAGCTCTTTGCGGAGGCCGGCGCCCTGGACGAGCACGCCCTCGTGACCGCCCTCGGGCAGGAGCGCTACGCCGAGTTCGTGCGCGCCCACCGAGAGGAGTTCGTGACGAGGGAGGACTTCGTCAAGATCGCCGCGCGCGGGTTCAACGCCGTGCGTCTGCCCGTCCCCTGGTACGTCTACGGTGACGAGGGACCGGAGCCCGGGCCCTACGTGGGCTGCATCGAGCTCGTGGACCAGGCGCTCGAGTGGGCGGAGGAGATAGGCCTCAACCTGGTCTTTGCCCTCGCGATCAATCCCGGCGGCCCGCACGCGGACGACGGCATGGCCCCCGACAACGCGGACTGCCACGTCCCGCGCGAGCGCATCCTCGACGTGGTCTACGCCCTCGCCAAGCGCTACGCCTCCCGCGTGGGCTTCTTCGGCATCGAGCTCGCGGATGACGCCGTGCCGCAGGTCCGCCGCGGCCTCACGCTCACGGACGGCATTCCCCAGCACCGCCTGCGCAACTACTACCGCGAGGCCTATGAGCTCGTGCGCAACGCCGCTGGCGAGGACCCCGTGGTCATCATGCCCGACGGCGGCGTCCCGGGCGGCTGGGGCCGCTTCATGGCGCAGCGCCACTACAAGAACGTCTGGCTCGACTGCCACCTCGACCGCCCGGCCACCCGCGTGGACGTGTCCGGCCCCTCCGGCGTGCGCCGGCTCGTGGCCGCTCACGCCAAGCACCTGCGCGAGGCCAAGCGCTCCGGCATGCCGGTCATGGTGGGCAAGTGGTCCG
>CALUJT010000238.1 GCA_944321005.1 uncultured Atopobiaceae bacterium
AAGGGCGGGAACTATGAGACGGGATCGCAGGTGGGCCCTCTGGCCCCTCGCGGTGCTGCTCGGCACCGCGCTCACCCTCGCGCCCGCGCTCGGGGCGCACGCGTATGCCGTAGAGGGCGATGTTGCCGGCGGCTCGACGGGCATCGTCGAGCCAGGGAATCCCGCGGGAGCCCCGCTCGACGCCGAGGCGCTCGTCGCAGCGCTCGATGCCGGCGGCGAGGTCACGCTGACCACCGACGTGACGCTGGGGGACCGGGTGGACGTGACCGAAGACGTCACGCTCGACCTCAATGGCTTCACGCTGACGGGCGTCCTGCGCGCGAAGGGCGCGAGCCTGACGATTCTTGACTCCAGCGAGGGCCAGACCGGTTCCATGGTTGACCCTGCCGACGAGTTCCCACTCGTGAAAGGCGACGGGGCGACGGTCATCGTCATGGGCGGGACGTTCCGCGTGGAGCCTCCGGAGGGCTTTATCCCGGAGGGTCATGAGGCAGTAGAGAAGGACGGCGCGTGGCTGGTGACCACGGCGGCGGAGCCCGAGCCCGCGCCCGTGCACGCGCACGATCTTGTTGCCCATGAGGAGACGCCTGCGACCTGTACGACGTCGGGAACAAAGGCGTACTGGGAGTGCGCCGGCTGTGACAGGCTCTTTGCGGACGCGACCGCAACGACGGAGCTCTTGCCCGACGAGCTGGAGATCGCGCCAACGGGTCATACCCTCGTCTCCGTACGGGAGGTGCCATCCTCCTGCGCCGCCCCTGGTACCGCCGCTCACTGGAGATGCGAGGTTTGCGGGGCGCTCTTCGGGGATGACAGAGCCGAGCAGGCTGTGTCCGCGGACGACCTGGCGCTCCCGCTGGCCGCCCATGACCTCGAGCAAGTTCCCGAGGTCCCGTCCACGTGCGCCCAGGTTGGGATAGCCGAGCACTGGCGCTGCTCCGTCTGTGGCGAGTGCTTCGCTGACGAGGATGCCGCCCAGGCCGTGACGCTTGACGAGCTCGTGCTCCCGTTCGGCAGGCACGCGCTCACGGTCGTCGCGGAGGTCCCTGCCACCTGCGCGGAGCCCGGAACGGCAGCGCATTGGCGCTGCACCTGCTGCGACGCCCTCTTCAAGGACGAGAAGGGCACGCAGCCCGTCTCCACCGATGACCTGGTTATTCCGCTCGCCGCGCACAAGCTGACGGCGCACGCCCCCAAGGCGGCCACCTGCACCGAGCCGGGCATCCTCGCCCACTGGACGTGCGAGGCCTGTGGCAAGACCTTCCTTGATGACCGCATGCTCGACCCCGCGGGCGACATTGTCATCCCTGCGACGGGCCACGAGGCCGTCTACCACGAGCGCGTCGCGCCCACGACCAAGGCGGAGGGCCGCGCGGAGTACTGGGAGTGCTCCACCTGCGGAAAGCTCTTCTCTGACGAGGGAATGACCAAGGAGACCACAAAGGACGCGCTTGTCTTGGCCAAGCTCAGGGTCTTTACCGTCACCGTTGACGACTGCCTCAAGGGGACGGAAAACATCGCCTACGAGGTGACCGAGGGCCGCGCCACGCCAAGGCCCAAGGACCCGTCCCTCAGGGGCTGGAAGTTCGAGGGCTGGTACGCCTATGACGGCGGCTGGGCTCGTGAGGCATACGACTTCGACGCCGCCGTGACCGAGAACCTCATGCTCTACGCCAAGTGGAGTGAGCTTCCCGCCGCCGAGGCGGCGGGCGAGAAGGACGAGGCGCCCGCGGTCCCCGAGACCGGCGACGACCTCAACGCCACTGCCCCCATGGCAGTCGCCCTGGTTGGGGCCGCGGCGCTCGCGGGCACCGTCATAGCGCGGCGGCGCGCGTGCCGCTAGCGTGTCCGAGCATGACCAAACGCCGTCATGACGACGGCGCCTTCGGGGCCTCGACGAGCGCGGGGCCCCGCTCGTTTGTGGGGCGTCCGTCGGGCCGTTCTTCTTGCCCCGCGCCCTGCGGTAGAATCAATCCGTTGGACGCGCGCCTAAGCCGAGGAGGCCTCAATGATCGATCGCTACACCCGTCCCGAGATGGGCCACATCTTCTCCCTGGAGAACAAGTACCGCATCTGGCAGGAGATCGAGGTCCTGGCCTGCGAGGCGCATGCCGAGATGGGCAAGATCGGCATTACGCGCGAGGAGGCCGCCTGGATTCGCGCGCACGCGGACTTCAACAAGGACGAGGTCGACGCCATCGAGGCAGTGACCAACCACGACGTCATCGCCTTCCTCACCAACATGGGCGAGTACATCGACAGGGACGTCCCCGAGGGCGAGCCCAAGCCCAGCCGCTGGGTCCACTTTGGCATGACCTCCTCCGACCTCGGTGACACGGCGCTCTGCTACCAGCTCGTCCAGGCCACCGACATCCTCATCGAGGACTGCAAGAAGCTCGGCGAGATCTGCAAGCGCCGCGCCTTCGAGGAGCGCGACACCCTCTGCGTGGGCCGCACCCACGGCATCCACGCCGAGCCCATGACCTTTGGCATGAAGTTCGGCTGCTGGGCCTGGGAGCTCAAGCGCGACTACGACCGCCTCAAGGACGCCCGTGCCAACGTGGCCTTTGGCGCCATCTCCGGCGCCGTGGGCACCTACTCCTCCATCGACCCCTTCGTCGAGGAGTACGTCTGCGAGCATCTGGGACTCGTGCACGACCCGCTGTCCACGCAGGTCATCTCCCGCGATCACCACGCCTACCTCGCCGGCGTCCTGGCCACCACCGCCGCCACCTGCGAGCGCATCGCCACGGAGATCCGCAACCTCCAGAAGACCGACACCCTCGAGGCCGAGGAGCCGTTCCGCAAGGGGCAGAAGGGCAGCTCGGCCATGCCGCACAAGCGCAACCCCATCACCGTGGAGAAGGTCTGCGGCCTCTCGCGCGTTGTGAAGGCCAACGCTCAGGTCGCCTTTGACAACGTGGCGCTCTGGCACGAGCGCGACATCTCCCACAGCTCTGCCGAGCGCGTGGCGCAGGCCGACAGCTTCATCGCGCTCGACCACATGTTCCAGTGCCTCACGCGCATCGTGGACGGTCTCATCCTCTATCCGGCCCAGATGCTCGCCAACCTCAACAAGACGCGCGGCCTGATCTTCTCGTCCAAGGTCCTTCTCGCCCTTGTCGAGACGGGCATCACGCGCGAGGAGGCCTACGCCATCGTGCAGGAGAACGCCATGGCCACGTGGCGCGAGGTCCAGCAGTGCGA
>CALUJT010000239.1 GCA_944321005.1 uncultured Atopobiaceae bacterium
TGGAGGCCAGCCCCCGCCTCAGGGCCGAGGTCGTGCGCAGGCTCGCGATGCGCTGGTCGCCCGAGCAGGTGGCGGCGAGCCTCAGGCGCGACTTCCCGGGCGACGAGGGGATGAGGGTGAGCCACGAGACCATATACAGGGCGCCCTGCGTGCAGGGCCGCGGGTCGCTGCGCGAGGAGCTCGAGGTCGAGCTCGTGCTCAGGAGCGGCAGGCGCTCCAGGAGGGTGAGGCGGCTGCCGGCGGAGCCCGGGGGCGGCAGGACCTGGGTCGAGGGCGCCGGGATCGCGTCGCGCCCGCCCGAGGCCGACTCCCGGGCCGTGCCCGGCCACTGGGAGGGCGACCTCGTGGTCGGCTCCGGCGGAGCGGCCTGCCTGGTGACGCTCGTGGAGCGCTCGTCGAGGTTCTGCCTGCTCTCGAGGCTCGGCGAGCACTCGTCGGAGACCGTCGCCGGCCGCCTCGCCGAGATGGTCTCGTCGCTGCCGGCGGCCCTCAGGCGCACGCTCACGTGGGACCAGGGCTGCGAGATGGCCCGCTGGAGGGACTTCGCCGGGGCCACGGGCTTCGAGGTCTACTTCTGCGACCCCAGGAGCCCCTGGCAGAGGGGCACCAACGAGAACACCAACGGGCTCCTGCGGCAGTACTTCCCCAAGGGGACGGACTTCTCGCTGGTCACGGACGCGGAGGTGCGCGAGGCGCAGGACCAGCTCAACGGGAGGCCGCGCAAGACCCTCGGGTGGAGGACGCCGGCGGAGGAGATGGCGCGCACGTTAGCGGAGAGTGGTGCAATGACCGTGTGAATCCGCCCGTTCTTCTCGCCAGAAAGATAGGGCGAATGAGCAACATTATTGATGTTGTCAAGGTTTTATATCAAACCTTCTGCCCAATCGCGACCGGTTTCGGCCAAATCCGCCGTCCGACGGAACGCGCGCCGAGAAGGACGAGGGGCCCAAGAGGGACGAGGGGCCCAAGAGGGAGGGGCGGGGCCGGGACGACGGCCGTGAGCCGCGCCCCGTCCCCGCCCCTCGAGACGGTTCCTATCGCCCCGCGAGCCCTACGCGTAGAGCCTCATGAGAATCGTGGCCGCCTGGCCGCGCTCGAGCTTGCCCTGCGGGTCGAGCCTTCCCGTGGAGCCCTGACCGGTGATGGCGCCCTCGGAGACGGCCCAGCGCATCGCGGTCTGGGCAAACTGGGAGACTCCCGCGGCGTCCGGGTAGCCGGAGAGGTCCGCGCCCGAGGCCGGGTAGCCGGACATGCGCCAGAGCGTCGTCGCCAGCTGCTCGCGGGTCATGTTGTCCGCGGGGCCAAAGGTGCCGTTCTCGTATCCCGTCATGTACCCGCGCTGAACGCACCAGGCAACGGCCTGGGAGAAGAACTCGTCCCTCGGGCAGTCGGAGAAGGCGGAGAGCACGGTGAGGTCGGCCTGGGGCTTGCCGGCACGGTTCCAGATGATCTGGGCGAGCTGGGCGCGGGAGAGCGAGTCCGCGGGGCCGAACTTGGTGGGGTCGTTGCCGTAGCCGCTCATGAGGCCGGCGGAGACGACCCAGTCAACGCCCTCGTGGTACCACTCGTCGTACGCGATGTCCGTGAAGCCGGCGGAGGGGCACCCCTCCTCGGGCTGGGACGGCACCATCACCGAGCCGCCGCCCTGCTGGACCCACGTGGCGTTGCCAAAGGCGTTGAGGTCGACCCTGCCGCTGAAGCCGGCGACCTGCCCGTCGCTCGTGTACTGCCAGCCGCGCGCGACTGACCCGAAGTCGTCGAAGCCCAGGGTGGGGCCGTACTCTGCCGCCCAGAGCGTCCAGTCGTGGATGTAGCTCGAGTTAAGCGGGCCGTAGAGGTAGCTGCGGTAGGAGTAGACGCCGGCGCTGGAGTAGCCGCCGCCCAGGACCTCCTCGAGCCAGGACCTCACGATCTGCTCGTAGACGGCGGGGTCGGTGGGCGGCTGGTGGCCGGTCCACACCCACTGCTCGAGGTCGTAGAAGACGGGATAGCCCAGGTCGCTCGGCTGAACGTCCAGCTCGCGGAGCCACTGCACGAGGTTGCGGCCCTCGTCGCGGCCGTCCTGGGGCGTCTCGGCGTAGGAGTAGAGGTAGATGCCAAAGGGGATGCCCAGGCGCTTGCACTCGCTGATGTTGCGCCGGGCGGTGTAGTCCACGCGATCGTAGCCAAAGCCGATCCTGATGATGGCGCCCTCCACGCCGTCGGCCTTGGCGGCCTCCCAGTCGATGGTGCCGTTGTGCTCGGAGACGTCCACGACGCCCTTGGCCTGGCAGGCGAACATGCGGCCGTCCGACATGAAGAACGCGGGGGCGTCCTGGTACGTGCCCCAGTAGGCGCCGTACGCGCCATCGAGGCTCAGCAGGTCGGCGGAGCTCTGCGCGCTGGCGGCCTCGCGGGCCTCGCCCACGCTCACGCGCTCGAAGCGCTCGCCGCCGGAAACGGCCAGCGGGTCGGGCGGGGCGTCCTCGGTGCCCAGGACGGAGGCGTCGCCCTCGACCGCGGAGCCGTCCGACACGCGGACGACCTCGCCGCTCGAGAGGAGCGCGTACTCCAAGGAGATGAGCGTCGCGTCGTCCGGGACGGAGGCGTCGATGCTCGCGGGGAGCCCCTGCGCGCTCGAGGGGGCGACCCCCAGGGCGAGCGCGGGCGCCGGGGCGAGCGCAAGGGCCAGCGCTGCCGCTGCCCCGAGAAGCGCGCGGCGCGCGGCGCGGGAGATCGTGGTGTGTTTCATCTGCCGCCTTTCAGGTGGGGTAAACCTAGCTGCCGTCCGATGGTACCTCACGCGGGCGGCGGCCCGCGCGCGGACGGCACTCTGCATCAACCCTGCAGCAAACTGAGGCGGCGAGAAGAACGCGGGAGCGCGGGGGCGCGGGGGCGCACCGAAAAAGAGCTTCTGCCACAATTCCGGCCCCGGGAGGCCCGATTGTTGGCAGAAGCTCTTTCTCGCTGGAAGCGTTAACCGCTCCGGCCGGCGAGAAGAACGGCGGAGCGCGGCACACGGCCCAGCCGTCCTTCTCGCCGCCTCCTATCCGCGGGAGTAGTCGCGGTACAGGAACGTGACCACCTGAGCCCGCGTGCAGGTCTGGGTGGGCGCGAAGGTCGTGGGCGTCATGCCTGTGGTGACGTTTCGCCGGTCTGCCCAGACCACGGCATCGAAGAAGAAGTCGGACGTCGAGACGTCTTCAAAGGGT
>CALUJT010000240.1 GCA_944321005.1 uncultured Atopobiaceae bacterium
CGCGACCAGCGCCGCGGTGGAGGGCGACCTTCAGGACGGTGACCTCGTGGTGCTCGACCCCTACTCCGTGCCCGTTGCGGACACGGGTGCGGGCGAGCAGGACGGCGGGCTCGCAGACGGGGACCTCGAGGGCGACCTAGCGGCCGACGACGCGGTCGAGGGCCAAACGGGCACAGCCGACGCCGTCGCCGCCGCCGAGCCGGCGGCCCAGCCATGACGCCCGCCATCGACATCCGCCGCGCCTGGCGCATCTACGAGACCGCCGCCGGCTACACCCCGGCCCTGCGCGGCGTCACGCTCTCCGTGGCACGCGGCGAGTTCCTCGCCATCATGGGGCCCTCCGGCTCGGGCAAGTCCACCCTTATGAACATCCTGGGCTGCCTGGACCGCCCCACCTCCGGAACCTACCTCCTCGAGGGCATAGACGTGACCGAGCTCTCCGAGGACGACCTCGCCCACGTGCGCGCCAGCCGGCTGGGCTTCGTCTTCCAGTCCTTCAACCTGCTCCCGCGCGCCACCGTCCTGCGCAACGTGATGCTGCCGCTCGTCTACTCCGACACGCCCCCGCGCGACCGCGAGCTCGCCGCCTGGCGCGCCCTGCGCTCCGTGGGCCTGCCCGAGGAGCACTACCTCCACCGCTCCAACGAGCTCTCCGGCGGCCAGATGCAGCGCGTGGCCATTGCCCGCGCCCTGGTCAACGACCCCGCGATCATCTTCGCGGACGAGCCCACGGGCAACCTCGACACCGCCACCGGCGAGATGGTCATGCGCACCTTCCGCCGCATGCAGGCACGCGGCAAGACCATCGTGCTCATCACCCACGACCCCGAGGTCTCCGCTTGGGCGGACCGCACCGTGCACATCCGCGACGGCAAGCTCCTCTCGGACGAGGAGGAGCGCGCCTACCTGGCCGGGCTCGCCGCGCGCGAGGCCGGCGGCGAGAAGGACGGCGGCATCGGGGGCTCGTCCCTCTCGCCCGCGCCTACCTCCCCGCCCCGCTCCAAGCTCCTGGGGGTGCCCTGCCTATGAGAGCGCGCGACCTAGCCTACGAGACCTCCACCGCCCTTCTCGCCAACCGGGCGCGCACCCTGCTCACGGTGCTGGGCATCGTGATCGGCATCGGGGCCGTCATAGCCATGACGGCGCTCATCGACGGCGTGAAGGCACAGCTCGTGGGGCAGCTCGGCCTCAACATGTCCCGCACCGTGAGCATCACCTGCTGGCCCCCGGGCAACCAGCCGCTCGACCTCGACGACGTGGAGGAGATAGGCCAGGCTCTGGCCTCCGACTACGAGTTCGTCACCGGGTTCACGAGCACGGGATCCCAGGCCTCCTCGAGCACGGCCTCCGTCGACTACCTCACCGTCACCGCGTGCGAGCCGGAGTACTTCCGCGCCATGGGCTACGAGGCCGCGCGCGGCAGGCTCTTCGACGAGGAGGATTCCGAGGACGGCGCCATGGTGGTCGTGCTGGGCGGGAGCTCCGTCAAGAACCTCTTTGGCTCGCCCGACGCCGACTGCGTGGGGCAGACCGTGCGCATAGGGTCCAGCAGCTACACCGTCGTGGGCGTCGTGGACGAGGGCCTCACCTACGACTACGACGTTTGTTACATGCCGGCGGAGACCGCCGTGACGCGCCTCATCGGCCAGGGCGGGTACGCCTCGTGGCAGATCACGGGCTTCGCGCGTGAGGGCTCGGACATGTACGCCGTTGCCGCGACGACCGAGTCCTACCTCTACAGCCGCTACAACATCCCCGTACCGGACCCGGACCAGACCAGCTTCTCGAGCGACGAGGGCTACGTCTACGTGCAGACCGCGCAGGCCCTCATCGACCAGCTAGACGCCACCACGGCGACCTTCCGCATGCTGGCGCTCGCCGTGGCGGGGATATCGCTTCTGGTGGGCGGCATAGGCATCATGAACATGATGCTCACCAACGTGACCGAGCGCATCCGAGAGATAGGCCTGCGCAAGGCGCTCGGCGCGCGCCGCGGGGACATCACGGGGCAGTTCCTTCTGGAGAGCGTGACCATCTGCATCGTGGGCGGCGCGCTGGGGATAGCCGTGGGATACGGCGGCGCGTGGCTGCTCGCGAGCGTTGCGGGCTCGGCCCTGGGCTCCATGATGGGCGCGAGCGAGGCCATCGTTCCCGTGATCTCGCCCGCCACCGTGGCCATGGCGACGGGCATCTGTGTGGGCATAGGCGTGGTCTTTGGCTGGTACCCGGCCCGCCGCGCCGCGCGCATGGACCCGGTGGAGGCGCTGCGCTACCAGTAGCGGCGGGAGGTCCTTCTCGCCACGCGGCACTTCTCGCTACGCGGCCCGCGGCCCTTCTCGCCGCGCGGCCCGCGACCCCTAGTACGCACAGTTCGGTTAAGTTTCATATATCCGCAGGTGGAAAAATCGCGTTTCTCGAACTGTGCGTACTAGCGCGCGGCCCGACGGCCTCGCAGGCGAGAAGGACGGGCGAGAAGGACGGCGCCCCCTACCCCAGGCGCGCCGCCACGGCGTCGACGAGCTCGGCCATGGGAACCTGAACCTGCTCGTGAGAGCCCATGTCGCGCAGCGTTGCCGAGCCGACGGCCACCTCGTCCGCGCCCATCACCACGCACAGGCGCGCGTGCAGCTTGTCCGCCTGCTTGAACTGGGACTTGAGCGAGCGGCCCTGGTAGTCGGCCTCGGTGCGCACGCCCGCGGCGCGCAGGGCGAGGCACGCCTCGAAGGCCGCCGCGCGCTCCGCCGCCCCGCCGGTGGAGGCAACGTAGACGCACGCGGGCTCGGCGCCGCCCATCTCCACGCCCCGGGCGGCTAGCGCGAGCGCGATGCGCTCGAAGCCCACCGCGAAGCCCAGACCGGGCGTCGGCTTGCCGCCCTCGAGCTCAACGAGTCCGTCGTAGCGGCCGCCGCCGCCGATGGCGCCCACGCCCGCGCCCACGGCCTCCACCTCGAAGACCGTGCGGGTGTAGTAGTCCAGGCCGCGCACGAGCGTGGGGTCCTCCACGTAGGAGACGCCCGCGGCGTCCAGGCAGCGCTTGACGGCGGCGTAGTGCTCGGCGCACTCGTCGCAGAGGTTGTCCGGGGCGAGCGGCGCGCCCTTCATGACCTCGCGGCAGTGGTCGTTCTTGCAGTCGAAGGCGCGCAGCGGGTTGATCTGGGCGCGCTCGAGGCAGTCCT
>CALUJT010000241.1 GCA_944321005.1 uncultured Atopobiaceae bacterium
GGGTTGGCGCCGGCGCCGAGGCCCTTGGTGATGTCGGTCCCGATGTGGACCTTGATGTCGGCGTCGGAGATGGCGAGCGCCTGGGCGTCGGTGTTCACGGCGACGAACTCGACACCGCGGATGCCCTCCTCGATCATGCGGTTGACGGCGTTGGTTCCGCCTCCGCCCACGCCCACGACCTTGATCACGGCGAGATAGTTGCTGAGGGTGTCGGTGTCTTTGACCATCGTGTCCTCCTCAAAGGGGCCTTGCTGCGTATGCTTGCGACTTTTTCTTCCGTGCCCCATCCAGGCGCTGGCAGAAACCCTAAAGCTCAGGTTTACGTCAACGCTTTAGATTAAGCGAAGTATATTGGCACACTTGAGGGTCGTACGTCAAACGATTTGTGCAAATCGTGGAGTCCGCAGGTGCGAGCCCTCGTTCTTATCGCCCGGCGAGAAGAACGGAGGGGTGCGGGCTCACTCCCCGGAGCCCTCAGCGGAGCCGCCAGACCCGTCGGAACCCTCAAGGTCCCCGTCATAGGAGCCGTCGTCGGAGGAGCCGTCCGCGCCCTCGCCCTGGGAGCTGCCCTCAGAGCCGTCCTCGCCCTGGGAGTCGCCCTCGGGCTCGAGCAGGGAGACCACGCCCGAGCCGGGCTCGACGTTGTCTGACGCCACGGGGCGCACGGCGGGGCTCGAGACCACGCGCACGTTGATGTAGGTGACCGAGCCCTCGGGCAGCTCCGCCAGGGTCTCCGTGACGATCTCCTCCTTGGCGGAGATGTCCGTGGGAGAGCCCAGGAGGACCTCAACCCCGTTGTAGAGGGTGCAGGCGATGCTGTCGGCGGCAGGTGCCGAGTAGCACGCCACCTGCTCGGCAAAGGAGTCCGAGAAGCCGTCACGGAACTTCTGGACCGCCTCGAGGACGGCGTCGGTGGCCTCGGAGCCCGCCACCGGCGAGACGCTTGCCGGGACGTCCGTGATGAGGAGGCAGCCGGTGTCGAGGGCGGTCCTCAGGGCGGCGTCGTTCACGGACTGGCCCTCGGCTGGCTCCACGCTCGTGGGCTGGATCCAGATGCCGGCGTCGCCGAGGTACCAGGCGACGGACCCCGCGTTCATAACCACGAGGGCGTCGATGCTCTGCTCGACCACCGCGACCTTGAGCGTGTGCGGGAACACGCGCTCGAACTGGACGTCGGCCACCCAGGGGTCCTTGAGGATCCCCTCCCTCACCGCCTGCTCGTCGAGGTTGAGCAGGGTCGATCCCACGGGCACGCTCACGAGGTTCTGGAGGTCCAGGGCGCTCACGTGCTCGGTGGGCTCCACCTCCACGTGCTCCACGGCAAAGACCGGGGAGTTCCTGAGGGCGAAGTAGGCGAGGGCCAGGACGAGGGCGAGCGCGGCCAGGACGCCGGCCGCGATGCCGGAGACGCGAAGGACCTGCCCGCGCTGGTAGCGCTGGCGGCGCTCCGCGCCCCCCGCGGGACGCTGGGCGGCGGCGCGGCCGCGCGCGGAGAGCGCCCCCGCGGCGCGGTCGAGGAACTTGGGACGCGAGGAGGCGGGGGCGGCAGCGGCCTTGCCCACGGTGGCGCCGATGGCGCTCGGGACGGGCGCCTTGGAGCGCTTGGAGGGCCTCTGCCTGGTCGCGGGCCTGGCGGCTGGCTTTGCCGCGGGCTTGGCGGCGGGCTTGGCGGCGCCTGCCACCATCGTGAGCCTGTGGGCCCTCGCCGACTTGGCGGGCCTGGGGGCCTTCGCCGACTTGGCGGGCTTGGGGGCCTTGGTGGCCTTGGCGGGCTTGGGGGCCTTCGCCGGCGCCGCCGCCCGCTTGGGGGCGAGCGACGCGGACGACTTCACCTTGGGCGCGGAGCCGCTGCGCTTGCGCGGCGTGGGGCGCCTGCCCTGATCCTTGGCCATGGCTCGGCTCACCCCCCAAAGCCGAGGAGCTTTACCTCGCAGGAGAGGTCCACGCCGTGCTCGGCGAGAACCGCCTCGTGGGCGCGGCCGATGAGCCTGATGACGTCCTCGGCGGTGGCGCCGCCGCGGTTGACGATGAAGTTGGCGTGCTCCTCGGAGACCTGGGCGCCGCCCTCGCGGGCGCCCTTGAGGCCGCAGGACTCGATGAGCGCGCCGACCGAGCGGTCGGGCGGGTTGCGGAAGACCGACCCGCAGCTCGGGACGCCGAGCGGCTGGGACTCGCGCCGGCGGCGGAGACGCTCCTCCATGTCCTGCGCGATGGCCTCGCGCGAGGAGGGGGCAAGCTCGAGGGTCGCCTCGAGGATGATCTCGGTGCCGGGGATGGAGGTCGAGCGGTAGCCCCACTCGATCTCGGAGGCCTCGTAGCGGTGGAGCCCCAGGCCCGGGCGCAGGACCACGACGTCGCGCACCACCGAGCCGATCCACTCGCGCCTGGTCCCCGCGTTCATGGAGAGGGCGCCCCCCACGGTGCCCGGGATGCCCACGCAGGGCTC
Organism: uncultured Atopobiaceae bacterium; assembly: GCA_944321005.1. Classification (GTDB taxonomy): domain Bacteria; phylum Actinomycetota; class Coriobacteriia; order Coriobacteriales; family Atopobiaceae; genus Thermophilibacter. Next base: position 2,447 of record CALUJT010000241.1, read on the forward strand.
GAGCCCGGAGAGCCCGGCCTTGAGGGCCTCGTTCACCACCTTGGAGAGCAGCGCGCCCGCGCCCGCCGTGAGCGTGCCGTCCTCCCCGAGGGAGGTCCGGGAGAACTCGCCGTCGAGCACGATGACGCAGCCGTCGTAGCCCTTGTCGGAGACCAGGAGGTTGGAGCCCTTGCCCAGGATGACCCAGTCCACGCCCTCGGCGGCGAGGACCTGGATGGTCCTCACGAGCGCCGGGTAGCTGTGCGCCGCCACGAAGAGCGCCGCGGGCCCGCCTATGCGGTAGCTCGTGCGGCGCGCCATGCGCTCGTCGCGCGTGACGGTGGCGTCCACGGCGCCGGAGAGGGTCATGTAGGCGTTGAAGACGCTCAAGTGCTACCGCCCCTCGCGCTCGCGCATGGCGGCGATGAAGGCCGGGCCCACGGAGGTGACGTCGCCCGCGCCCTGCGTGACGAGCAGGTCGCCGGGGCGCACGAGGTCGCAGAGGTCCTCGATGAGGCGCCTCCTGTTGGGGACGTAGGCCACGTCGCAGACGTTGCCCACGTGGCGCACGGACTCGACCACCGTCTTGCCGGAGACGCCGGGGACGGGCATCTCGCCGGCGGAGAAGACGTCCATCACGCGCAGGACGTCGGCGGAATCGAAGGCGTGGCCGAACTCGGCGGCGAGCGCCTGGGTGCGGCTGTAGCGGTGGGGCTGGAAGACGCAGACGATAC
>CALUJT010000242.1 GCA_944321005.1 uncultured Atopobiaceae bacterium
CTGGCAGAACCATCGTATCGGAGGGCCCGGACACTTAGCGGAGGCCGCCCATCTCCAGAGTGGTTTAAAAGCGTTTGCCTCAAAAATCTGGACGTAATTCTCGCTGGGTAGGTCAGGCGAGAGAACTGGCATCGAGCTGAGCTCTCTCAGCGTAATTCGGTTAACCGTTCCTCCAGATCCAAGTATCTCGCGAAGCAGCTTCCCTGTTTCGCTGCAGAGGTACATGCACAGGTATTCGGGAAGCATCTCGCGACAACGAATAACGGCCATACCCGCAGGAACACAGATCTTCTCACTCACCCTTTCTCTCAGAAGGTAGGGATCCCTATCCCCAAACAAGGGGAAGACAATATCCCCCCTCTCTAGGAGTAGATCAGTGGGGCAGCGATCCTCAAGCTTGTCTGGCTCAAAGGGGTATCTCATGGAGGCAGGCGTTAGTCTCTTAATTCCAGGCGAAGGACCCGTTGAGCCGCTTCGGGAAACTAGAATTGTGGCGACATCGCTAAGAGGTTGCGTAGGGCACTTCGTCAAGCGCTTTCGGATTGCTCTCGCCCTCTTGCAGTAGTACCTCGGCTGGAGATGGTCGTCGTCCAGATTGGAGGCGGCAATCTCCACGTACTCGCAGTCGGATCCATCTGTGGGAAGCGTCCCCGCATAGCACCATGTTTCGATATTGTGGATGTGTTGAGAATAGCTTTCGGAAAACTCCTCGGGAAGGGTCAGGCCTCCTTCACGGCCAAGCAAGCTATGGTGCACGCGACTGTCGTAAGTCCCGCCAGTCCAATTTGCGACTTTCACAGTCTTATGAGAGAAGGTGCCCTTCTTCCGCAAGGAAAGTAGGATGACGTTAACGCCCGTCTCCAGATAGGGGCTCCCCAAATCGAAAATGCCCACGATGTCGTACTTCTTGAGGAGCTCGAGCCGGAGTTTTCGCTGCCTGCCATTCAAGTCGGTAGTTCTAACTACGATGGAAATCTCAGAGATGGAGTCATCGTCGAGATAGAAGTCGATGAGCTCATCGTCCCTGTTCTGAAAGCCCGCAGCCGCCCGCAGCTCAAGACATTCTCGGATATCCAACTGCATGTCCGACTCCCCTCGATAGTAATGAGGCAGATCCCTTATCCCAATATCTCCGACCCGAACTCCGCCAGCGTGAACGCGTTGTCCGCGTCCGGCGCCTCGCGCTCGAACACCATGAAGTACCGGAACCCGGCACCGGCCATGTCGGCCCACCTCGTACCCAGACGCAGCTTCCGCCTGGCGTCCTCCGCCAGGTGCTCGCCCTTGGTCTCGATGGCCATGAGCACGCCGTCGTCGCGCAGAGCAAGGAAGTCCGGGTAGTGGTTTATGAACCCGTTGATGCTGAACTCGCCGGCCTTGCGCTCCACCACGCGGTGCCACCACCTCACGCGGCGGTTGTTCGCGAGCAGGTCCACCATCCTGCGCTCCAGCCCGTCGACGCGCCCGTCCTCGGCCTCGTAGAGGCCCTTGTCGTAGCTGGTCATCGGGCTCGCCTGCACGAGCGACTCGGGGAAGCGGTACTCGGGCTCGAGCCGCACGTCGCCGCGCGAGAGCAGCTTGCCGAATCGCTCCTCGCAGAAGTCGTCGGCCAGGTCGCGCACCGCGTCCGTGACGGCGTTCGCGACGCCTCCCACGCTGTGGAGGCATGCGTCCACGACGGGCGACTCCATGTCGTCCACCACACGGGAGATGAAGCCCGCGAGTTGGGCGCTCCCGAAGGTGTTCTTAAACTGCGGTGACGTCGCCTTGAAGACGAGGGCCTTCAGGCTCTCGCGCTTGCCCTCGTCGGACATGTTGGCGAAGAGCATGGCCATGTTCTTGCGCACGTCGTCCTCGAGCCAGCGGATCCGGTACACGTCCGAGTCGGCGGCGAGGTCAACCTCGCGCGCCTCGGAGAACGTGGCGGGGTCGACCTTGACCCCGTCGATGCCGTACTTGGACAGCCTGAAGTCCACGAGAAGGTCCTCGCGGTCGAGCGGCTTCCAGGTCTCGTCGTCGGTGAAGAGCCCGCCGTCCACGCGGATCATGAACCGCGGGACGGCGAGCTCCCTCGCCGAGCCTGCGGCCGCCTCGCGCATGCGGTACACGTTCGTTCCCTCTCCCAGGCCGCCGAGCAGGGTGCCGGCTCCGTCAGAGCCCGCCTCCTCCTCGAAGCGCTCCTCGACGCGCTCGGAGGTGCCGATGATGTCGTCCACGGGCGCCGATTCGCTGCCCGCTGCCGTGTTGTCGGGCACGCGCAGGTCGAGCCCGTCGAGGCCGAGGTCGTCGCCCTCGCCATCCTCGGAGCCGCTTGTCGGCTCGTCCAGGAGCTCCATCTGCTCCTGCTGCGAAGCGGGAGCCGGCGTCGTCCCCGCCGCCTCCACGTCCTCCCGCGAGAAGCCCACGCCGTTGAGGCCGTCCACCACCTGCGTGAGGGTCGCGTCGAAGTCCGCCGAGGCCGTGAGCACGTAGGCGATGTTGAGGCTGCGCGCCCCCGCGCGAGCCGCGTGGGGCTGCCTCAGCACGCGGCCCACGATCTGCTCCACGCTCACCTGCGAGCTCTTGTTGGCCACGGTGGCGAGCACGTAGGCGAAGGGGCAGTCCCAGCCCTCGGCGAGCGCCTCCACGGTGATGATGAAGCGGATCGGGCAGTCGCGGACCATGAGGTCGGCGCCGCCAATCTCGTCCACGTCGCCCGTCCGCACGGCTATCTGCTCGGCAGGTATGCCGCCCTCGACGAGCTTGTCCTTGAGCCTCTGGTAGGTCTCGGCTCCCTCGGCGCCACGCCTCTCCGCCTGGAAGAGGACGATGGGGCGGATGTAGCGCCCGGTCCTCTTCTCGTCCTGCTCGGCGATGGCCTCGAGCCTGCGCTGGAGCGTGACGGCGTCAGCGATGGTCGTCCGCTTGTCCGGGCGGCGGTACACCACCACGGGCAGCTTCACCATCTCCTCGCGCTTGAGCTGGCGCGCGGTCGCCTGGGCGATCACGTTCGCGCCCCTGGCCGGCGTCGCCGTGAGCTCCAGCACGAAGCGCGGGTTCAGGTTCCGCAGCATGTCGAGCGAGAGCTTCGAGCGCGCGTGGTGGCTCTCGTCCACGACGACGATCGGGTTCGTGCCCGCGAGCGCGGTGATGAGCGCGGTGTCGTCGGCGCCCTCCA
>CALUJT010000243.1 GCA_944321005.1 uncultured Atopobiaceae bacterium
CAGGATGCTGCGGATCGGCCGCGCCGCGGTCCCGCGGGGGACGCCCGTCCTCGACGAGGGGGCGGCCGCGGCCGTGGTCTCGCGCGGGGCCTCCATCCTCCCCGTCGGCGTGACCGCCACGCGCGGCAGCTACGACGCGGGCGACGTGGTGACCGTGGAGGGGCCGTCCGGGCGCGTCATCGGGCGCGGCGTGGTACGCTATTCGTCTGAGGACATGACCCGCGTGCGCGGCCTCAAGCTCGACGTCATCGCCCGCTTCCTGGGGGAGGGCGGCGCCCAGCCCGCCGTGCACCGGGACGACCTTCTCGTCCTCTAGCATCCCCGCCGCCCCGCGGCGCCACGCCTCACGAAGGGAGACCCCCATGTCCGAGGCTTGTACCAAGTCCGCGCTCGCCCGCTCCGTCGCGCGCGAGCTCGCCCTCGCCCCGCGCTCCCAGCGCGAGCGCGCCCTTCTCGCCGCCGCCGCGAGGATTCGCGCCGACGAGGGGACCATTCTCGCCGCCAACTCCCGCGACCTCGAGCGCGCGCGTGCCGCGGGCATGAGGGCGTCACTGGTGGACCGGCTCGCGCTCGACCACGAGCGCCTCTCCGGGATGGCCTCCTCGCTCGAGGAGATCGCCGGCCAGCCGGACCCGCTCGGCCGCGTCCTCGACGGCTCGACGCTCGACAACGGGCTTCGCGTGGAGCGCGTGACCGTGCCGCTTGGCGTGGTGGCGCTCATCTACGAGGCCCGGCCCAACGTCACGGCGGACGCCTTCGGCCTCTGCCTGCGCTCGGGCAACGCCTGCGTCCTCAAGGGCGGCTCCGCCGCGCAGGAGTCCTGCCTCTCCCTCGTGGCCTCGTGCCGCGCCGCCCTCGCCGAGGCGGGCCTTCCCGAGGATGCGCTCCAGTACGTGGAGGACGACGCGGGCCACACCCAGACCCAGGAGCTCATCACCGCAAACGGGCTCGTCGACGTGCTCATCCCGCGCGGCGGGGCCTCTCTCATCCGTGCCTGCCTGGAGCGCGCCACCGTTCCCGTCATCGAGACGGGAACCGGCAACTGCCACGTCTACGTACACGAGAGCGCCGACCTCGCGCGCGCACGCGCCATAGTCATGAACGCCAAGACGCAGCGCACGGGCGTGTGCAACGCCGCCGAGTCGCTGCTCGTGGACAGGGCCGTCGCCGCCGAGTTCCTCCCGGACATGCTGCGCGAGCTTGCCGGCGCGGGCGTCATCGTCCATGCGGACGGGGAGACGCTCGCCGTGGCCGAGGGGCTGGACCTCCCCGAGGGCGCGCTCGTGGCCGCCACCGAGGAGGACTGGGGCACGGAGTACCTCGCCCTCGAGATCAGCTGCCGCGTCGTCTCCGGGGTCGGGGAGGCAGTGGAGCACGTCAACCGATACGGCACCGGTCACTCGGAGGCCATCGTCGCTGACTCCTACGAGGCGTGCGAGGCGTTTCTGGCCGGCGTGGACGCAGCTGCGGTCTACGCCAACGCCTCGACGCGGTTCACCGACGGCGGCGTCTTCGGGCTCGGGGCGGAGATCGGCATCTCGACCCAGAAGCTTCACGCGCGCGGCCCCATGGGCGCGAGCGCCCTCACCACGACGAAGTACCTCGTCCGCGGGAACGGTCAGACCCGATGAACGTGGACCTGGACGCGCTGCGCGCCGCGGACCTGCCCGTCCTGGGCGCCGAGGAGGACAGGTCGTACCGCCTGGGCATCATGGGCGGCACGTTCGACCCCATCCACAACGGTCACCTGGTGGCCGCCGAGCAGGCCTTCGACGACCTCTCGCTCGACCTCGTCGTCTTCATGCCGGCGGGGCGCCCCGCCTTCAAGCTGGACCAGTCGGTGACCTCGGGGGAGGAGCGCTTCGCCATGACGCTGCTCGCCACGGCAGACAACCCGCACTTCGTCGCGTCGCGCTTCGAGGTGGACCGCGAGGGCGTCACCTACACGGCGGACACGCTCAGGCTCCTGCGCGAGCTCTACCCAAGCAACGTCGAGTTCTACTTCATCACCGGCGCCGACGCCATAACAGAGATAGTCTCCTGGCGAGACGCCGCGGACATCGCGCGCCTGGCGCACCTCGTGGCGGCCACGCGACCCGGCTACGACCTCGACCGCGCCTGGGACGCAATCGCGGCCTCGGGCCTCGACTTCGACGTCACGTACCTCTCCGTGCCCGCGCTCGCCATCTCCTCGAGCTACCTGCGCGAGCGCGTGGGGGCCGGCCAGAGCCTGCGCTACCTCACGCCGGACCCGGTCACGGGATACCTGCACAAGCACGGCCTCTACGGCGCCTCGAGGAGCCGCTACGGTCAGACGGGGGAGGTGGTCGCCTGATGGGCGGCAAGAAGAAGGGACAGAAGGGGGCGAGCTGCACGAAGGACCAGCAGAAGTACCTCAAGAGGCTCGAGAAGGACCTGGGGCAGCAGCTCGCCGCCAAGCCAAAGCGCCTCGCGCACTCGCTCTCCGTTGCGAGGACCGCCGAGGAGCTGGCGCTCGCCTACGGCGTGGACCCCTTCCTCGCCCGCGCGGCGGGGACCCTGCACGACTGGTGCAAGGCGCTCTCCGGTGACGAGCAGGTCGCTCTCGCGCGCGATCTTGGGATCGACCTCGGGGCGGACCTCGAGACCGTTCGGCCGCTCCTCCACGGGGCCATCGCCTCCCGGATTCTCCCGGAGCGCTACCCCGAGCTTCCCGCCGAGGTCTGGCACGCCATCGCGGTCCACACCACGGCCGCCGTCGACATGAGCCCGCTCGACGAGGTCATCTTCGTGGCGGACGGCATTGAGCCCCTGCGCCACGACACGCCCGGCATCGAGCGCACCCGCTCCCTCGTGGGGAAGGTGAGCCTCGACGACCTCTTCTGGGAGTCGTTCGTGGGCGGGATCGTGTACGTGCTCGAGGGAGCGCGGCACCTCTATCCCGGCACCGTCGACGTGTACAATGGGCTCGTCGCCCGCAGGGCGGAAGGGAACCGCAAGAACAAGGAGACTGCATGACAGCAACCCCCCTCGAGATCGCAAGGGTGGCCGCGCTCGCGGCGGACTCGAAGAAGGCGAGCGACGTCGTCCTTCTCGACCTGTCCTCCATGACCGACGTGTGCGACTACTTCCTCATCTGCTCGGGCGTGAACGCGCGCCAGGTCGAT
>CALUJT010000244.1 GCA_944321005.1 uncultured Atopobiaceae bacterium
CGGTGGGCGCCGTCACCATGCTCAACCTGGTGGAGGGGGACGAGGTCGTGGTGGAGAGTCCCGAGGGGGCGTTCGGCCCCATGAGGGTGCACCACGTGGAGACCTTCGTCGTCCCGGCGGCAACGGGTGCCTTTGCGATTCGAAACGACGGGAGCGCGCCTGCGGTGCTGATGCGCGCGCACGTGCGCGGAACGGAGGAGCGGTGAGGGCCGGCTCCCCCTTTGGGGGCGCGACGAGCGGGCCCTCGCCCCGATGCAGCCCTCGCCCTTGGGCGCCATCTGACGTCTTGGACAATCCGTCCTTCTCGTCCAGTTGGGAGGTTAACGCATGCAAACTCAGGAGAAAGTTGCTAGCATAGATAGGCTTGGGTTTGAGGGGGCGGCGAGCTCGGTGCGTTCGCCGGAAGGGACGAGTACCGCAGGCATGGACTACGAGGACGCGGCCAAGAAGCTCATCATGTATTCACGTGGTGTAGCCAAGGGCTCCGTTGGAACCGCATATGGTATGTCGATGGGGGAGGACCCGGTGCTCGAGTACATCTCGCGCCAGGAGCACGGGATGAATCCCTCCGAGCTTGCCGATGCGCTGGGCTACACGCGCCCGCGCATGACGCGCATTCTGGACTCGCTGGAGAGCAAGGGCTATGTCGTGCGCGAGCCGGACCCCAACGACCGGCGGCGCGTGATTGCGCGCTGCACCGAGGCGGGCAGGGAGCACGCGCACGACCACAGCTCCGGTGGCGTGTCCAACCTCGCAAAGACGCTGAGCGGCATGGGCGAGCACGACGTCCGCGAGCTTCTGCGCGCGCTCGAGACCGCCTACAGCCTCACCTACAACAAGGACAACATCCTGGGCGGGCGTGACGAGAAGTGACGGCGGGCCCCGAGGAGGAGGGTTCCGGCCGAGCGCCTGAGACGCCGGCGCGGCTTGCCCCGCGGCATAGCCTGCTCGTGGGAGCCACGCTCTTCTCGATGTTCTTTGGCGCGGGCAACCTCATCCTGCCGCCGCTTCTGGGCGCGCAGGCGGGCGAGCTCGCAGTGCCGGCGCTCGTGGGATTTCTCGTGTCCGCCATCGGCCTGCCGGTGCTGGGAATTGTCTCCGTGGCGCTCGCGGGGGACCTCCCGCGCCTTGCGGGGCGCGTGGGCGCCCGCTTTGCGCTGGTGTTCACGGTGCTCGTCTACCTCTCCATTGGCCCCTGTCTCGCCATCCCGCGCACGGCGTCCACCTCCTTCGAGATGCTGGTGCCGCTCTTGCCCGAGGGCGCGCCCCTGGGTGCGGCCTCTGTCATCTTCTCCGTGGCGTTCTTTGCGGTTGCACTGGGGCTTGCGATGCGGCCCAACCGGCTTGCGCAGGTGCTCGGTCGCGTGTGCGCGCCGGCGCTCATTGCGCTCATCGTCGTGGTGGTGGTCTCCTCGCTCGTGGCGCCACTCGGCAGCGCCCAGACCGCCGTGGCGCCCTACGACGCGGAGCCCCTCGTGCACGGCTTTCTGGACGGCTACCAGACCATGGACCTTCTCGCCGCGCTCAACTTTGGCATCGTCATCGCGCTCAACATCCGCGACATGGGCGTGGAGCGGCCGGGGTCCGTGGCCCTTGAGATCTCGCGCGCGGGCGTGGTGGCCGGTGCGCTCATGCTGCTTATCTACTGCGGGCTGGGCTACGTGGGCGTGGTCACGCTCGCGGCCGCGCCGGGGGCCCAGAACGGGGCCCAGATCCTCACCGCTGCCGCCACGGGGCACTTTGGCGTGGCGGGCGCGGCCATCGTGGCCGCCATCTTCTTCATCGCCTGCCTCAACGTGTGCACGGGGCTCATAAGCTGCTGCGCCACGTACTTCTCGGAGACCTTCCCGCGCCTGGGCTACCGCGCGTGGGCCGTGGGCTTTGCCGCCTTTGCGTGCGCGGTCTCCAACCTGGGGCTCACGGCGATCCTCGCGTTCTCCGTGCCGCTGCTCTCCGCGCTCTACCCCGTGGCCATCGTGCTCGTGGCGATGGGGCTCCTGCACCGTGCGTGCGACCGCGTGCCCAGCGTGTGGCGCTGGGTCGTCGCGGTGACGGCGGTGGTGGGCGTGCTCTCGGCGGCGCGCGACGCGCTTGCGCCGGGCGCGTGGCTGCCCATCGACGCGCTTCCGCTTGCGGACCTGGGCCTGGGGTGGGTTCTTCCCGCGCTGGCGGCTGCCGCGTGCGGCGCGGTGTGGGACGTCGCGCGGTCGAGGCGCGGGCGCGCCTGAGTCCCGCGTGGGGTGCCGCCCGCCAGCCCTGCCTGCCGCCCCCGCCCGCCGGCCTCCTGCTGCCCCGCCTGCTGGCCGGCCTCCTGCTGCCCCTTGAGGGTATGTACACTGCGCATACTCGGTATGTGCACTCAGCCTCAAGGTCCTTTTCGCAAACCCGCAGGTCAGAGGCATAGACAAGAAGAACGGACGACCAGAAAACTGTACATACAGGGTATGCGCAGTGTACATAACCTAGTGAGGGAGATGCTGCCGGAGGGGGCGGCTGGTGGCGGGTCGCGGCACCGGGCAATCCTGCCAACGCGGCGGAGATGTGAAGTTGGCGTGGGCGTGAGATTCGTCGACGTCTCCGCCCGTCGGAGCGGCGCCTTCTGGAGCGAGGGCTCGAGCTGGCATGACGTCCGCTTCACCCTGCCTGCTGGCAGCTTGGTGGAAGCGGGGCGTCAGCGGGCGGATCGCGGATGGGAAGTGGTCCCCGGTATCATGTGCCGCATGATTACCGTATGCGACATATCGGCCCTTGCGCGGTGGGCCGAGGTCGGACTCCTTGACCGCCTCGGAAGCCCCTGCGAGCCTCCTCCAAGCGGGGGATGGTCGCTCCCTCACGCCGCCTTGCTCTCGGGGATTGACCTCAGGGGCGCACGGTTGGAGGCGGTGCCGGAGCGCCCTCTTCACATCCTCGTCTCCTCGCCGGAGGGGAGGATTCGCTCGCGCCGCCTGCGCAGCCACGTCTGGTCGACCGAGCTTCCCAAGGACGCCCTCTACCAGCTCACGGATGAGGTCCTCATTGCCTCGCCGAGCTTCTGCCTCCAGCAGATGGCGGCGCGTTCGAGCGTGGCCTACGGCGCGGCGGTGGGTACGGAGATCTGTGGCGGCTACGCGCGCTCACCGCGCGCTCCCCACGGCTTCTACAAG
>CALUJT010000245.1 GCA_944321005.1 uncultured Atopobiaceae bacterium
CTCCAGGGGTGCCGTGGTGGTGGAGCTTCCCGGGGGTCAGCGCGTGGTCATGGGCCCGTCCCGCAGCACGCTGCGTCGCGCGCTCGCGTGCCTGGGACCCGGGTCGGGCGTGACCATGGTGTGCGGGGACCGCACCCTCGCCCGCGAGGTCGCCCGGGCGACGGGCGGCTGCCCCCGCGCCTGCAGCGTGGTGGTCTGGGACGGGGACGCCCCCAGGGTCCCGGGCCAGCGCGACATCCGCGTGCTCACCCCCGCCTACGCCGACCTCATCCGCGAGCGCTACGACCACCCCGAGTACTTCTCGCCGGGCGAGCTCGAGGGGCTCCTGGAGGAGGGGGCCTTCCTGGGCGGCTTCGAGCAGGGGAGGCTCGTGGGCTTTGTGGGCGAGCATGCCGAGGGCTGCATGGGGGCGCTCCAGGTGCTCGAGGACCACAGGCGCGAGGGCTGGGGCACGGCGCTCGCCGCGGCCAAGGTGGCGCGCGCGCTCGAGGCGGGCAACGTGCCCTGGGCCGAGGTGTGGCCGGACAACGAGGCCTCGCTCGCGCTGGAGCGCGCGATGGGCTTCGAGGTGAGGCCCGCGGAGCGGTTCTGGGTCGTGGCGTGACGCCCGCGGGGCCGCTGGCGGGCGGCTCCGTCACCAATGATTCACAAATTGACTGGTTGCGGGGGGTCTGCTTTGCGTTTTTGCGCGGCAGCACCTACAATGCACGCCGCATGTCGCACTATCTGCGCATGCCCAAAACAAGAGAGCCTCCTAGATCGGAGTCACCATATGAGCATTCTCAGAAGCCGCGCGCTCGAAGACGAGTTCTGCGACGTCGTACGCGAGCTGGGAGGTGACGCCGAGGGCAGGGCCCAGGGCGACGCCTACCTCGAGGCCGCGCACCCCCTCGTCGACAAGTACGGCTCCTCCACCTGGGCGCTCACGCCCAAGGTCTTTGGCTCGGCCGAGGTGGCCACCCTCTCCGAGGCGGCCGAGACCATGGGCCGCATCATGGACAAGGTGACCGCTCGCTACCTGACCGACGCGGACTTCCGCAAGCTCTTCCACCTCCCCGCCGAGGTCGAGGAGCTCACGCTCGCCCCCACCGGCTACGAGCAGCTCGTCCCCTTCGCCCGCGTGGACGCCTTCTATGACGAGGAGAAGGGCGACTACACCTTCGTGGGCGTGGTGACCGACAGCGCCAAGGGCATGACCGCGGCCGTCGACGTCACCCGCGCCATCCAGCGCTCCGAGAGCTACCGACGCTTTGCCGAGCGCCACCACGGCATCGAGACCTTCGACATCACCGACGGCGTCATCGCCGCCCTGCGCGAGACCTACACCTCCTGGGCCAACGCCGACACCGGCACCCACCACCCCGACCGCCCGACCGTGGGCATCGTGGACTACGCCGAGAGCGCCACGGAGGGCGAGTTCGCCGACATCATCGAGCGCCTGGCGGAGGAGGGCGTCTACGCGCGCTTCGTCGACATCCGCGACCTGCGCATCGAGGAGGCGGCCGGCACGCGCCGTCTCGTGGACCCCGAGGGACCCATCGCCTGCGTCTACCGCCGGGCCCTCGTGAGCGAGATGCTCGAGAAGCCCTGCGAGGGCGCCGACGCCCTCGTGGAGGCCGCGCGCCGTGGCCTCGCCTGCGTGATCGGCGGCTTCCGCACGTGGCCGGTCTCGACCCCCTCGTTCTTCTCGGTCCTGTGCTCGGACGCCATCGAGTCCGTGCTCGACCCGCTGGAGGTCGCCTTCGTGCGCGCGCACGTGATCGAGACGCACCAGCTCACCGCAGACACCGACCTCGCCCCCTACCTCGCCGACAAGGACCTCTGGGTGGCCCGCCCCGCCGGGGCCTACACCGCCACCGCGGGCGGCTCCATCGCCGGCAGGGACTGCGAGACCGGTGACGACTGGTGGCGCGTTCTTCTTGCCTGCGCGCAGGAGGGCGGAGTGGTCCAGCGCATGGTCCCGGCCTACGAGACGCCCGTCTTCGCGGGCGGCGCCGGCGCCGAGGGCGTCGACGCCGGGGAGACCGTGACGGTGCGCAACATCACCGGCCTCTACCTCTTCCGCGGCAAGTTCGGCGGCATCCACTCCCGCTGCGGCTACGAGGGCCCCGCGGGCTACTGGGACCACCGCATGGACATGGGCACCCTCGTCGTGAGCGACTAGCGGGGGGCGTCCCGGATGGCGGAGATCAACAGGCTCGCGCCCGGGCTCTCCGGGCGACTCTCGAGGGAGGCCTCCGAGGCCGTGGCCGAGCGCCTGGCCTCGGGGAGGCTCTCTCCCTTCGCGTGCCGCGACGCCTCCGCCATACGCCGCGACTCGTGCGATCGTGACCGCGACACCTGCGTGCGGCCCTCCTTCGTGCGCGACGCCGAGAAGATCGTGCACCTGCCGGCCTACAACCGCCTGGCGGGAAAGACGCAGGTCTTCTCGTTCCGCGCGAACGACGACCTCTCGCGGCGCGGGCTCCACGTGCAGCTCGTGGCCCGCGTGGCGCGCGACATCGGCCGCGCACTCGGGCTCAACCTCGACCTCATCGAGGCCATCGCCCTCGGGCACGACCTGGGGCACACGCCCTTCGGCCACGCGGGGGAGCGGTTCCTGAATGACGTCTACCACGCGCGCACGGGCCGCTGGTTCTTCCACAACGTGCAGAGCGTGCGCGTGATCGACGCCCTTGCCGGGCGCAACGTGAGCCTCCAGACGCTCGACGGCGCCCTCTGCCACAACGGCGAGTTCGAGCAGCAGGTCTTCGAGACGAGCGGCCTCGCGGAGTTCGACACCTTCGACCGCGTGGTGGAGTCCTGCTGGGAGGGCGGAGCCGAGGCCATCTCGCACCTGCGGCCCATGACGCTCGAGGGCTGCGTGGTGCGCGTCTCGGACATCATCGCCTATGTGGGCAAGGACCGGCAGGACGCCATCCGCGCCGGGCTCTGCGACGAGGGGACCTTCGACGACGGCCTGGGCGGCGCGTACAACGCCTGGGCGCTCGCGGCCTTCGTGACCGACGTCATCGAGCGCAGCGTGGGGCGCGACCGCATAGAGATGAGCGAGGAGGCCTTCTCCGAGATGCGGCGCGCCAAGCGCGAGAACTACGAGAAGATCTACGGCGCCGGCGAGGTCAACGGCGACTTC
>CALUJT010000246.1 GCA_944321005.1 uncultured Atopobiaceae bacterium
TCGAGCAGGCTCGCGAAGCGGTCGCGGTCCTCGGCGAGGTCGATGGCCTCGGGCTGGGTGCCCATGATGGGGACGCCGGCGGCCTTGAGGCGCTTGGCGAGGTTGATCGGGGTCTGGCCGCCGAGGGTGACGATCACGCCCACGGGCTTCTCGACCTCGATCACGTTCATGACGTCCTCGAAGGTGAGCGGCTCGAAGTAGAGGCGGTCGGAGGTGTCGTAGTCCGTAGAGACGGTCTCGGGGTTGCAGTTGACCATGACGGTCTCGTAGCCCTTGGCCGCCAGCGCGTAGGCCGCGTGCACGCAGCAGTAGTCGAACTCGATGCCCTGGCCGATGCGGTTGGGGCCGGCGGAGAGGATGACCACGCGGGGCTTCTCGGCCTCGTGGAACTCGGTCACGCCGCCCTTCTCGTAGGTGAGGTAGTGGTAGCTCGTGCGGGCCGCGAACTCGCCGGCGCAGGTGTCGACGGTCTTGATGCACGGGCGCACGCCCAGGACCTCGCGCACGGCGCGCACGGTGTCCTCGCGCTGGCCGGTGAGGTGAGCGAGCTGCGCGTCGGAGAAGCCCAGCTGCTTGGCGGCCATCATGTGGTCGGCGTCGAGGCCCGCGATGCCGAGCTCGGAGATGACCTTCTCGGCGGAGACGATGTCCTTGATGCGGTTGAGGAACCAGTGGTCGATCTTGGTGAGGTCGAAGACGCGCTCGACGGTCCAGCCGCGGCGCAGCGCCTCGGCCACGTAGAGGATGCGGTCGGGCGTGGGCGTTGCCACGCGGCTCTCGAACTCCTCCTCGGCGAGGCCGTCGAAGTCGTCGTTGCCGTCCGCGCCCAGGCCGGCGTGACCCTGCTCGAGGGAGCGCATGGCCTTCTGCATGGCCTCCTCGAAGGTGGCGCCGATGGACATGACCTCGCCCACGGCCTTCATGCGCGTGGTGAGCGTGTCGTCGGTGCCCTTGAACTTCTCGAAGGCGAAGCGCGGGACCTTGACCACGCAGTAGTCGATCGAGGGCTCGAAGCAGGCGGGAGTCTCGCGCGTGATGTCGTTCTCGATCTCGTCGAGCGTGTAGCCCACGGAGAGGAGCGCCGCCATCTTGGCGATGGGGAAGCCGGTGGCCTTGGAGGCGAGCGCCGAGGAGCGGGAGACGCGCGGGTTCATCTCGATGACGATGACGCGGCCGTCGTCCGGGTTCACGGCAAACTGCACGTTGGAGCCGCCGCAGGCGACGCCCACGCGCTCGAGGATGGCGATGGAGTAGTCGCGCAGGCGCTGGAGCTCGAAGTCGTTGAGCGTCTGGCAGGGCGCCACGGTGATGGAGTCGCCGGTGTGCACGCCCATGGGGTCGAGGTTCTCGATGGAGCAGATGACGACGCCGTTGCCCGCGGAGTCGCGCATCACCTCCATCTCGATCTCCTTCCAGCCCTCCACGGACTGCTCCACGAGGACCTCGCTCTCGGGCGAGAGCGCGAGGCCCTGCTCGGCAATGCGCACCAGGTCGTCATGGTCGTAGGCCATGCCGCCGCCGGCGCCGCCCAGGGTGAAGGCCGGGCGCAGGACCACCGGATAGCCGAGCTCCTCGGCGATCTTCTCGCACTCCTCCACGGTGTGCGCGATGCCGGACCTGGCGACCTCGAGGCCGATGTCGCGCATGGCGTTGGCAAAGAGCTCGCGGTCCTCGCCGGTCTCGATGGAGTCGACGTCGCAGCCGATGACCTCGACGCCGTACTTGTCCAGGATGCCGGCCTTGCCCAGGGCCACGGCGCAGTTGAGGCCCGTCTGGCCGCCCATGTTGGGCAGGAGCGCGTCCGGGCGCTCCTTCTCGATGACCTTGGCCACGGACTCGACGGTGATGGGCTCGATGTAGGTGCGGTCCGCGGTCTCCGGGTCCGTCATGATGGTGGCCGGGTTGGAGTTCACGAGCACGACCTCGTAGCCCTCGCGGCGCAGGGCCTTGCAGGCCTGGGTGCCGGAGTAGTCGAACTCGCAGGCCTGGCCGATGACGATGGGGCCGGAGCCGATGATCAGAATCTTCTTGATGTCAGTGCGCTTGGGCATCTAGAAGCGCCTCCCCTCGCGGACGTCGATGGCGAGATAGTCCTTCTCGCCGCGCATGAGCCTGGCAAACGCCGAGAAGGCGTACGTGGAGTCGTTGGGGCCGGGCTTGGCCTCAGGGTGGTACTGCATGGAGAACGCCGGGATGTCCAGGAACTGGATGCCCTCGGGCGTGCCGTCGTTGAGGTTGACGTGCGTGAGGCGCACGCGGCCGTACTTCTGGGTCTGGACGACGGGCGCCACGTGGCGGCGGGACCAGAAGCGAAGGTCCTCGTCCGCGGGGTGCTCGCTCACGCCGTCGGAGAGCTCGGGCACCAGCGGGCCGAAGCTGGAGAAGACCGGGCCGTAGTTGTGGTTCTGTGCGGTGATCTCAACCTTCCCGGTGAGGAGGTTCATCACGGGCTCGTTGCCGCCGTGGTGGCCGTACGGAAGCTTCTCGATCTGCGCGCCGGCCGCCATGGAGATGACCTGGTTGCCGAGGCAGATGCCAAAGACGGGGAGCTCGCCCAGGCACGCGCGGACGGCGTCGACCACGGGCGGGACGGAGACCGGGTCGCCGGGGCCGTTGGAGAAGAACACGCCGTCGGGGCCCATCTCGAGGACCTTCTCGGCGGGCGTGTCCCAGGGCACCACGGTGACCTCGCAGCCGGCGGCAGAGAGGCGCTTGGCGATGCCCTTCTTCTCGCCGCAGTCGTAGGACACGACGCGCAGGCGCGGCGAGCCGTCGGCGTCCTGGCCGGGCACCGTGTAGGACTCGCGCGTGGAGACGTCCGCGACGTAGTTGTGCTCGGCGATGGCCGGCGACGCCTTCACGCGGGCGACGAGGCTCTCAGGGTCGAGGTCCGTGGTGGAGATGGCCGCCCTCATGGAGCCGCCCTCGCGAATGGCGAGCGTCAGGGCTCGCGTGTCCACGTCCTCGATGGCCACGACGCCGTTCTGCGCGAGGAAGTTCGGGAAGGTCTCGACGCTCTGCCAGTTGCTCGGCTCGTAGCACATGTCGTGGACCACGAGGCCGGCCAGGTGGAGCGGG
>CALUJT010000247.1 GCA_944321005.1 uncultured Atopobiaceae bacterium
CGAGCCCGCCGTTCTTCTCGGCCCCTCGGTGGCGGGCCCGATCGGCGTGCCGCGGCGGTGCGGCTTTCTCTTCTGACGGCCCTCCCGGGCGCTCCGGTCTGTCATGTCATGCCTCGCATCCTGCCCAAACGCCTGAACGAGGCCACTATACTCCGAGTCCCGGACACAAATTGCGCAGCGGGCGCGCAGACCCTTTGGGCGCTCGCCCGGCACCGCTCGCCTGCGGTAGACTAGCAGGCGGAAAAGCGTACGGCCCAAAGCGGCGCGATCTGGGAGGTTGCCATGTCAGACGTTCTCGAGCGCTTCATGCGCTACGTACAGGTGGGCTCGCCCTCGAACCCGGACAACATGGAGGCCACGCCTTCCACGGAGTGCCAGCACGACATGGCCCGCCTCCTGGGCGAGGAGCTCGAGGCCGTGGGCTGCACCGGCGTCACCGTCGACGGTCACGCCTACGTCACGGGCACGCTGCCGGCGTCGCCCGGCGCGGAGGACCTCCCCGCGCTCATGCTCTGCGCGCACATCGACTCCTCCCCGGACGCCCCCGCCATGGGCGTGCGCCCGCACGTGGTCCGCTACGAGGGGGGACCGCTGGTGGCCGGCGTCGTGGACGGAGAGCCCGTCCAGACCACGCCGGAGCAGGTGCCCGACCTCGCGCTCTTCAAGGGCCAGGACATCGTGTGCTCGGACGGCACCACGCTCCTCTCCGCGGACGACAAGGCTGGCGTGGCCGAGATCGTGGCCCTTCTCGCCCGCCTCTCTGCCAACCCGGAGCTCCCGCACCCCGCCATCAAGGCCGCCTTTGTCCCCGACGAGGAGATCGGCCACGGGGCGAGCCTCCTGGACATCGAGGCGCTCGGCGCCGCCTGGGGCTACACCGTGGACGGCGAGGCGCTGGGCGAGTTCAACTACGAGTGCTTCTCCGCCAGCGAGGCCACCGTCACCGTGCGCGGCGTGATGGTGCACCCGGGCAGCGCCAAGAACATCATGGTCAACGCCATCACCGTTGCCTCCGAGTTCCAGCAGATGATCCCCGCCGCGGAGCGACCGGAACACACGGAGGGCCGCGAGGGCTACTATCACCCCACGGACATCGAGGGAACCGCCTCCGAGCTCACGCTCTCCTACATCCTGCGCGACTTTGACGCGGAGGGCTTCTCGCGGCGCGAGCAGACCATGCGCGACGTGGCGGCGTTCCTGAACGCGCGCTACGGCGAGGGCACGGTCACCGTGACCATTCGCGAGCAGTACCGCAACATGGCCGAGCGCCTCGCCGGCATGGACTTCCTCGTGGAGAACGCCCTCGCCGCAAACCGCGAGGTGGGCATCGAGCCCGTGGTGGTGCCCGCGCGCGGCGGCACCGACGGTGCCCAGCTCACCTTCCGCGGGCTGCCCTGCCCCAACATCGCCACGGGCGGCTACAACGCCCACTCCGTCCGCGAGTTCGTGCCCGTCTCCAGCCTGGAGAGGACGGTCGACCTGCTGGAGCGCCTCGTCGCCAAGTTCGCGGTCCCGCAGGGAAAGACGGACGCGCAGGGCGATAAGGACGTGCAGGGCGATAAGGACGCGCGCCCCGGGACGGCTGAGTAGCCCATGGGCGCTGGCCTCGTGGTCATAGCCGTCCTGGTTCCGACGCTCGCGCTCCTCCTGGAGCGCGCGGGCAGCGTTCGCTTTGCCGAGCGCCACCACAGCCACCACGACACCTACGTCGTGCCCACCGGCTTCACGCGCGCCCTCGTGCTCGCGCTGGTCCTCGTGTCCGTGGCGGGCCTCGTCCTGAGCTGGGTCTGCCTCACCGACGTCTCGAGCACGGACCCCGTGATCGTGCTCGCGTTCACGGACTCCTTCGTGGTGACGGGCTTCGTGCTGTGGTCGGTCCTCTGCCGCTACAAGGTGTCCGTCTTTGGCGACCGCATGGTGATCACGCCGTTTCTCGGCAAGGACGTCGAGGTCCTCTACGCGCAGATCGAGCGCATGGAGTGGGTGGGGGTCCGCCGGGGCTCGGGCATGCGCAGCCTCGACGTCTACGTTGGCGGCGCCCGCGCGGCCCGGCTGAGCAGCATCGTGGATGTGTCGCAGATCCTCATGAGCATTGACCGTTTCGACGTGCTCCCGCGCGTCGCGTAGCGCCTCGGCGCCTGGAGGGGATTTCCTTGATCAAGCTGGTTCTCTCGGACATGGACAACACGCTCGTGCCGCTGGGGGCGAGCTTCGTGAGCGAGCGCACCATGGAGGCCATCCACGAGGCCATGGGCGCGGGCGTGCGCTTTGGCCCGGCCACGGGGCGCGACTACTTCGAGCTCCTCCGCTTCTTCCGGATGGACGAGTCCTGCATCCGCACGGGCATTCTCTCCAACGGCAAGCGCGTGCGCGTCGACGGCACGTACGTCAAGACCGTCCTCATCCCTCGCGACGCGCTCGTGCGCATAGACCAGGCGCTCCGTCCCGAGAAGGGCATGTTCCTCGTGTGCTACCCCGAGGACACCAACCTCCTCAACCCCGCCTACGGCGTGGGCACCACGAGCGAGGAGCTCGCCGTCTTCGAGAGGCGCACCCGCTTCAACGGCGCGGTGGTGGACGAGGTCCCCGACGAGCCTTTCATCGCCGCCACCATCGCCTGCCCCGGTCCGCCCGAGCGCATGGACCGGTGCCGCCAGATCGTGGCGGAGGCGGCCCCCGAGCTGAGGATCGTCTCGCCCATCCCGGAGTGGTTCGACATCATGCCGCAGGGCGTCTCCAAGGCTGCGGGGCTCGACGTGCTGCTCGAGGCCTTGGGCATCACGGCGGACGAGGTCGCCGTCTTTGGCGACGCCGAGAACGACCTCGAGATCCTGGGCAAGGTCCGCCACTCCGTGGCAGTTGCCAACGCCATCGACGAGGTGAGGGAGACGGCCAACTATCACATAGGGTCCGTGGACGAGGAGGGCATGGCAGACGCGCTCTTCGACATCGCCCAGGCCGCACGCGCCGGCGAGATGCCCCGCTTCCTCTCCTGACCAAACCCTGACGTTCGATTGACGGTCTGCCCGTGACAGTTTGCCCGGGTCTAACTGTCAACTTGTAAAACGTTGAC
>CALUJT010000248.1 GCA_944321005.1 uncultured Atopobiaceae bacterium
CTCCTCCACCCCCGCGCAGACGCGCGCCGTGTGCTCGAGCACGTCGTAGGCATGATAGGGGCTCCTCTGGTCGAAGCCCTCCATCGGGGCGAGCTCGGGCACGGCCGCCGCCATGACGGCGAACTCGTGGCGCAGCGCCCACGCAGCTCGTCCGGTGGCGAGGATGCCGTCCACCTCCTGGCCTATGCGCTCGTTCGCGATCTCGCCGAGCTCGGGCGCGCACGCGAGCAGCGCCCGCTGGGTCTTCGGCTCGATCGCCGCGTCCAGCCGACACGCAAAGCGCACCGCGCGCAGCACGCGCAGCGCGTCCTCCTCGAAGCGCCGCCTCGGCTCCCCCACCGCCCGAATCCTGCGGCGAGCGAGGTCCTCCCTCCCGCCAAAGGGGTCGAGCAGCCCGCGCCCCGGGTGGAACGCCATCGCGTTTACCGTGAAGTCGCGGCGCGCGAGGTCCTCGCGCACGTCCGTGACGAAGCGGACCTCGTCAGGGTGGCGGCGATCGGAGTAGGCTCCCTCCACGCGATACGTGGTGGTCTCGACGGGCCTGCCCTCAACGACGGCGGTCACCGTGCCGTGGGCGGTCCCGGTCTCGTGGACCTCGATGCCGGCGGCGCGCAGCACCCGGGCCGTCTCCCGCCAGGGCGCAGAGGTGGTGACGTCGACGTCGTGCCCCGGGCGGCCCAGCAGCGCGTCGCGCACCCAGCCCCCGACGACCCAGGCCTCGAAGCCCGCTGCCTCCAGCGCGCCCAGGACGCGACGGGCGTATCCGGGCAGCTCGCGCGCGAGACGCTCCTCGATGTCGCTCGTCATGCCGCCCCTTCCCTCACCCGTCAGCCGTCGCGACAATTCTAGCAGTGCGGCCGACGCGCAGCCCGGCGACGGCGTCGGCCGCCCGTCCGGAGCAGTCCCGCTGCGGAGTTTGTGCCTTCGTGCGATGCCCGCGGAATCCGCTGCGGGGTTTGCGCCTTCGTGCGATGCATTTTTGGGGGTTGGGCCCCTCTCGGCGTGACGGGCAGACGCGTTTCCCCAGTTGTTCGGAATCCGGTGGAAAGCGAGGGGCCTCAGAAACGCGTTTTTTGCATCGCACGAAGGGGCAAACCCCGCAGCGGATTCCGCGGGCATCGCACGAGGGGCAAAACCTCGCACGGAACGCCTTCCCGTCGCCTCAATCGGGCGCGTCCGCCGGCACCTCCCGCGACCGTCCGTGCTACCCTAGTGCGCGGTCATTTCAACCAACAAACGGGAGGTAAGACAATGGACGAGATGGCTTCCGTAACCGCCGACGACCTTGCCGCCGCACGCGAGGAGTTCCTCTCCGAGCGGGCCAACGTCGTGGCCAAGAACGCCGTGAGCGCCAACGGCGTCCGCGCGGCCGCGCGCGTGCCCGAGGGCGTGGGCGCCAACGCCATGACCTTCGACGTGGAGGTCACCCAGGGAGACCGCTGCGACCAGCAGCGCTCCGGCCGCTGCTGGATGTTCGCGAGCCTGAACACCATGCGCTACCGCGTCATCAAGAAGTACGGCCTCAAGACCTTCGAGCTTTCCCAGACCTATCCCCTGTTCTGGGACAAGCTCGAGAAGAGCAACTGGTTCTTCGAGAACATCCTCGACACGCTGGACGAGCCCCTCTCCGGCCGTCTCCTCGCCTACCTGCTCGAGGCGCCCGTCGGCGACGGCGGGCAGTGGGACATGTTCAAGAGCCTCGTCAAGAAGTACGGCGTCGTGCCCAAGGAGGCCATGCCCGAGACCGCCTGCTCGCGCAACACCAGCGAGATGGACTCCTACCTCACGCGCTACCTCCGCGGCGCCGCCAAGCGCCTGCGCGAGAGCTACGCCGCCGGCGTGGGCCCCGAGGACCTCGAGGAGATGAAGAAGGAGATGATGGGCGACGTCTACCACCTCCTCGTCACCTGCCTCGGCGAGCCGCCCGCGTCCTTCGAGGTTCGCCTGCGCGACAAGAACGACGAGCTCGTTCTCTCCGGCACCTTCACGCCGCAGGAGTTCTTTGAGACCGCCATCGACATGAACGTCGACGACTTCGTCTCCCTCATCTCCGCCCCCACCGCCGACAAGCCCTTCGGCCACGTCTACACCGTGAGCCGCCTCGGCAACGTGGTGGAGGACGGCGGCGTGCGCTACCTCAACCTCCCGATCGAGCGCCTCAAGGACGCCGCGATCGCCCAGCTGCGCGACGACCTGCCCGTCTGGTTCGGCTGCGACGTGGGCCAGAGCTTCATCCGCGAGGAGGGCATCATGGACACCGCCGCGCTGGACGTGGACGCGCTCTTCGGCTTCGAGGTCGAGGGCTGCATGGACCGCGCCGAGCGCCTGGACTACGGCGAGTCCCTCATGACCCACGCCATGGTCCTCGAGGGCGTGAACCTCGATGCCGACGGCCGCCCCACGCTCTGGAAGGTCGAGAACAGCTGGGGCAAGGACCACGGCCGCAACGGCTTCGACACCCTCTCCGACCTCTGGTTCGACGAGTACGTCTACCAGGTCGTCGTTGACAGGAAGTACCTCACCGAGGAGGAGCGCGCCGCCTTCGACTCCGAGGAGCCCACGGTGCTCGCGCCCTGGGACCCCATGGGCTCGCTCGCCCTCGCCCGCTAGGGAGGCCGCATGGCACCCAACCATCCCGAGGGCGCCCTCGCGCCCGAGCGGAGCGACGAGCTCACTGCGTCCTTCTCCGCCGACCGCGCCAACCGCGTGGCGAGAAACGCCGTCACCTCGATGAACGTCCACCCCGCCGCGCGCAACGTCTCCGCCCTGCGCACGTACCGCGACACCTTCGGCGTGAGCCGCCCGCGCACGGGCAAGGTCACCAACCAGCGCCACTCCGGCCGCTGCTGGATGTTCTCCGCCTACAACGTGGCCCGCGCCGCCACGATGGAGCTCCTCGACGTCGACGACTTCGAGTTCTCCCAGGTCTACGGCTTCTTCTACGACAAGCTCGAGAAGTTCAACGTGGGCCTCGAGTACGTGATCGAGACGGCGGCGCTCCCGCTGGAGTCCCGCGAGGTCTCCCACCTGC
>CALUJT010000249.1 GCA_944321005.1 uncultured Atopobiaceae bacterium
CTCGACTACGACAAGGCCGAGAAGCTCCTGCGCCTGATGGGCGTCCAGGAGCAGCGCGCCATCCGCCAGCTGCTGGGCTACCGCGAGAACACCGCGGGCCGCATCATGACCTCCGAGGTGGCCTCCATCGCCGAGACCGCCACCGTGGCCGACGCCGTGGAGCTCCTTCGCGGCCTGGACGAGGACTTCGAGTCCGTGCGCTACGTCTACCTCGCGGACGAGGACGGCAAGCTCTCCGGCGTGGTGACGCTCAACGCCCTCATCGTTGCGGAGCCCGAGACGCGCCTCTCGGAGCTCGCGACCGAGGACCTCGTGACCGCCAGCCCCGAGGACGACCAGGAGGACGTGGCCGAGGACATTGCCAAGTACAACCTGCTGGCCATGCCCGTCGTGAACGACGAGGGGCGCCTGCTGGGCATCGTCACCGTGGACGACGCTCTGGACGTCCTGGAGGAGGAGCACGCCGAGGACCTGCGCGTGGCCGGCGGCTCGGCGGAGGGCGACGACTCCGGGCACGCGAGCACCCTCATCTGGCTCGTGCGCCGCAACGCGTGGGTCGCCCTCTGGGCCCTGGGCGTGCTGGCGCTCGCGTTTACGGCGGGCGGCAGCCTGGGTCTGGGGGAGACGCTCGCGGCCTCCATCCCGCTTGCCGTGGCGCTCGTGCTCGCGGACGACGCCGTGAGCTACGTCACCAACTTCTTCCTGGAGAACGACCCCGACGACGAGGACTCCCCCTCGATGATCGGCTTCACCTTCAAGGGCCTGGGCCTGGGAGTCTCCCTCGGCGCGCTCGTGGCGCTCATCGTGCTCGCGCTCGAGAGCCTCATCGCCTCGCCCGCCGTGCCCTCGGTCCCGACCTCGCTCGGCGCGCTCGGCAAGGCGCTCACCACCGGCGGCGCGGCGGCTGCCGTGGCCACGTTCGTCTCGTTTGCCTCCTCGCCCATCTACCTGGGCGTCCTGCGCAGTCGCGACGAGCGCAACAAGGAGACCTCCGGCTTCACGCTCTCGCTCGTGTCCATGCTGGTTGCCGTGGCCGTGTTCCTGGTTGCCGTGATGGCGCTCGCCGGTCCCATGGGGCTGGTGGAGTAGCCGTGGCGGAGCTCAGAAAGGACGTCGACGGCGAGAAGAACGCCCGGTCGGGGGCCTCCCGCGACGGCGCGCCCGCGGGCCGCGCGCGCCTGCAGCCGCGCCTCATCCTCGCGGCCATGGGCCCCGGCATGGTGGCAGCGCTCGCCGGCGCGGACGCGGGCGGCGTGGCCACCTACTCCAACGCCGGCGCGCTCTTTGGCTTCCACCAGCTCTGGACCGTGCCCGTCATGTGCTTCCTGCTCATCGTGGCGCAGGAGACCGCGGCGCGCATGGGCTGCGTCACCGGCAAGGGCCTGGCCTCGCTCATCCGCGAGCAGTTTGGCGTGCGCCTCTCCGCGCTCGCCATGCTCGCCCTTCTCGTCTCCAACACCACGGTCACCCTCTCCGAGTTCGCGGGCATCGCCTCGGCGCTCGCCCTCTTTGACGTGCCGCCCCTGGTGTCCGTGCCGGTGGCCGCGCTCGCCATCTGGCTCCTCACCATGAGCGGGTCCTACCGCCGCATCGAGAAGGTCCTTCTCGCCATCGCGTGCGTCTTCGTGACCTACATCGTGGCCGGCGTCATGGTGGGCCCGGACTGGGGCGAGGCCCTGGTGGACACCGTGGTGCCGCACGTCCACGCCACGCAGCAGTACCTCTCGCTCCTGGTGGCCAGCGTGGGCACCGCCATTGCGCCCTGGATGCTCTTCCTGGCCCAGAGCAACGTTGTCGAGAAGAACGCGCGGGCGGAGGACCTCCCCTACCAGCGCATCGACACCGTGACCGGCGCCGTCGCCGCGAGCGTCATCTCCTGGTTCATCATCCTCACCACCGGCGCCGTGCTCAACCCCGCCGGCATCCAGGTGAGCAGCGCCGAGGACGCGGCCGCCGCGCTGGCGCCCCTGGTGGGCGACTACGCCGAGGCCCTCTTTGGCGCGGGCCTCACCGGGGCCTCCTTCCTCGCCGCGTGCGTGCTGCCCGGCATCACCTCGAGCGCCGTGTGCGAGGCCTTTGGCTGGGAGCGCGGGGCGGACCGCAGCTGGGCGGAGGCCCCTGCCTACCGCGGCATCATCACCGCCGTCATTGCCGTCTCCGCCGTGGTGGTGCTCCTGCCCAACGTCAACCTCTTTGGCATCATGATGATCGCGCAGGTCATCAACGGCGTTCTTCTCCCCGTGCTCCTGGTCTTCATGGTGCTCATAGCCAGCGACAAGCACGTGATGGGCCGCTACGTCAACGGTCGCCTGTGGAACGCGCTCACCTGGCTCACCATCGTTGCCGTGGTGGTGCTCACCGCTATCATGTTTGTCATGGGTGTGGGTTGACAGTTTGCCCGGGTCAGACTGTCAACCAGCGGGCGCAGGAGCTGCCGTGAGCATCGACAGGACGCTGATATGGCTCGACAACAAGCGGGGGAAGCTCGTGGACACGCTGCCCACGATCCTCTTCTTCATCGCGCTGCTCTGGATCGTCACCCTGGGGTTTGGCTCGGACTACCTGCTGGTGGTCTCCCCCTACACCACGCTCTTCGAGACGCGCCTGCGCAAGTACAACCCGCCCACCCAGTACGCGCGCTTCTTCCTCGTGAGCGCCTTCGTGCTGCTGGCGGCGCGCGTGGCCGTCTCCAACGTGGTCCTGAGCGTGCTGGTGAACCTCTGCGTGCCGTTCTTCCTGGTGTTCATGCGCTCGTCGCAGCTCAACCCCCGGCGTTACTTCCCCTACACCATGCTCTTCTGCTGGCTCGAGCTCAGGCCCCACGCCATCGTGGACACCTTCTGGACCCAGGCGGCCGTCCTCGTGACCTCCTGCGGGCTCCTCAGCCTGTGCCTTCTGGCGGCGGGCATCGCGCGCCATCGCGCGGACGAGCCCCGCGAGCAGCTCCACGGCTGCATCCGCCGCCTGGCGGACGACCTGGGCGCGGCCGCGGCCACCGGGACGGACGGCCCTCTCAGGGGCGAGCTCCT
>CALUJT010000250.1 GCA_944321005.1 uncultured Atopobiaceae bacterium
GGCATCGGCGGCGGCTCGATCTGCATCACGCGCGAGACCAAGGGCATCGGCCGCGGCCAGGCCTCCGCGGTCATCGATGTCTGCCGCGCGCGCGACAAGTACTTCGAGGAGACCGGAATCTACGTTCCCGTGTGCTCCGACGGCGGCATCGTCTACGACTACCACATGACGCTCGCCCTGGCCATGGGCGCCGACTTCATGATGCTGGGCCGCTACTTCGCCCGCTTCGACGAGTCCCCCACGGAGCGCGTGAACGTCAACGGCCAGTACATGAAGGAGTACTGGGGCGAGGGCTCCGCGCGCGCCCGCAACTGGCAGCGCTACGACCAGGGCGGCGCCACCAAGCTCGGCTTCGTCGAGGGCGTCGACTCCTACGTGCCCTACGCGGGCTCCCTCAAGGAAGGCGTGGGCCAGACCATCTACAAGATCAAGTCCACGATGTGCAACTGCGGCGCGCTCACGATCAAGGAGCTCCAGGAGAAGGCGCGCCTCACGCTCGTGAGCTCCACCTCCATCGTCGAGGGCGGCGCGCACGACGTCGTGGTCAAGGACTCCCAGCACTCCGTGAGCTATCGCTAGTCTGGCGAGAAGAACCTGGCTTTGCGGCCGCCTCGGGACATGCGCCTCGGGGCGGCCGTTCTTCTCGCCCGCCCCGCGATCTTGTTGCGCCCTCGCTTTGGGTAGACTGTAAGGGAGGCGTTGACGGGAGGTCGACATGCCAGTTCTCAGCATGTTCTTTGGAATCATTGTTCGCATGTATCGGGAGTTGGGCGGAAGGCACAATCTCCCGCATATCCACGCTGAGTTTTCTGGCGACGAGGTTGTGGTGGCGCTTGATGGCACCGTTCTCGAGGGATCGATTCCGAGGAACAAGATGAAGCTGCTTCTTGCCTGGATGGAGATTCACCATGACGAGCTCGAGGCCAACTGGACGCTCTTGAGCAACGGCGAGCAGTTCTTCCGCATCGATCCGCTCCAGTAGGGGGTGGGAACATGTTGCAGCCAAAGATTGTCTCTGTGAGACCTCTCAGCGATTGCCGTCTCTTGCTTACCTATGACGGGGAGGCATCTCGCGTGTTTGATGTGACCCCGTACGCCTCTGGGGCATGGTACGAAGAGCTTCTCGACACAGCTTATTTCAAGATGGTTCGCCTTCTTGACGGAGGCGGGGGCGTCGAGTGGCCTCACGGTCAGGACATTGCCCCACACGAGCTCTATGAGCTGAGCGTTCCTGTTGCCTAGGGGCTTTCGCTGGCGAGAAGAACCTGGCTTTGCGGCCGCCTCGGGGCACGCGCCTCGGGGCGGCCGTTCTTCTCGCCCGCCCTCTCGTGGGCGCCACGTGCCCGGATTTTGGCGAACCCCGGCGCCCGCGCGTTGGTGCTGCTACAATGGCACGGTTGACCATCGCACACGAAGGAGTCACGCAGATGAGCGACGCCGAGAAGAACTTCGAGGTCCCGGCCTACGACGCCGAGGCCATCGAGACCAAGTGGCAGGCGGCCTGGGAGGCCGAGGAGCTCTACAAGACCGAGGAGGACCCGAGCAAGCCCAAGAAGTACGTGCTCGAGATGTTCCCGTACCCCTCGGGCGACCTGCACATGGGCCACGCGCGCAACTACACCATCGGAGACGCCATGGCGCGTCAGGCCCGCATGCGCGGCTTCGACGTGCTTCACCCCATGGGCTACGACGCCTTCGGCCTGCCCGCGGAGAACGCCGCCATCAAGCACAACACGCAGGCGAGCGTCTGGACGCACCAGAACATCGAGCAGGCCACCAAGACCATGCGCCGCATGGGCTTCTCCTACGACTACGACCGCATGTTCAACACCTGCGACCCCGAGTACTACAGGTGGGGCCAGTGGATCTTCCTCAAGATGTGGGAGAGGGGCCTCGTCTACCGCGACACCTCGCCGGTCAACTGGTGCCCGGGCTGCCAGACCGTGCTCGCCAACGAGCAGGTCGTTGACGGCAAGTGCTGGCGCTGCGGCTCGATCCCCGAGAAGCGCCCGCTCTCCCAGTGGTACTTCAAGATCACCGACTACGCCCAGGAGCTGCTCGACGACCTCAAGCTCCTCGAGGGCAAGTGGCCCGAGCGCGTGCGCGCCATGCAGTCCAACTGGATCGGCCGCTCCGAGGGAGCCGAGATCGACTTCGCCCTGGCCGACGTCGACGGCGTGACGCCCACCGACACCAAGATCACCGTCTTCACCACGCGCCCGGACACACTCTTCGGCGTGAGCTTCTTCCTGCTGCCGCCGGAGAGCCCGCTCGCCGCCGAGCTCGTGGCCGGCACCGAGCACGAGCCGGCCTTCCTCGAGCTCAAGGCTGCTGCCGAGAAGGTCTCCTCGGTCGACCGCCAGGGCTCCGAGCGCGAGAAGCACGGCGTGTTCACCGGCCGCTACGTCATCAACCCGGTGAACGGCCGTCCCGCCCCGATCTGGGTCGCCGACTACGTCCTCATGGACTACGGCACCGGCGCCGTCATGGGCGTGCCCTGCGGCGACCAGCGCGACTTCGACTTCGCCAAGAAGTACGGCCTGGAGATCGCCCCGATCATCTGCGAGAAGGACGACCCGCTCTACGATCGGCTCAAGGACGAGCGTGAGCTCGTCGTGACCTCCGTGGACTGGAACCACGCCATGGAGGCCGAGGGCTACCTCGTGCAGTCCGGCCGGTTCACCGGCATGAAGGGCGGCAAGCACTCCGAGGCCGTCGACGCCATCATCGAGTGGCTCGGCGAGCAGGGCCTGGGCCGCAAGACCGTGCAGTTCCGCCTGCGCGACTGGCTGATCAGCCGCCAGCGCTACTGGGGCAACCCCATCCCGATGATCCACTGCGACTGCTGCGGCGACGTGCCCGTGCCCTACGAGGACCTGCCGGTGCGCCTGCCGGACAACCTCGACCTCGGTGCGGGCGAGACGCTCGCCGAGTACGCGCCGTTCTACGAGACCACCTGCC
>CALUJT010000251.1 GCA_944321005.1 uncultured Atopobiaceae bacterium
GAGCAGGGCATCATGACCGGCTACGAGGACGGGACCTTCGGCCCCGCGGACCCCGTCACCCGCGAGCAGCTGGCGACGGTGCTCTGGCGCGCCGCCGGCTCGCCCGAGGCGGACGCCGACCTCTCCGCGTTCCCGGACGCCGCCGACGTCTCCGCCTTCGCCTCCGGGGCGATGGCGTGGGCCGTCGAGACAGGAGCGATCTCCGGCCAGGGCTCCGACGGCGCCCTCGACCCGGTGGGCGACCTCGAGCGCTCCCAGTGCGCCATGGTCTTCTACAGGCTCGACGGGTAGCGTGCCTCACCACGCTCCGGCACCCGGCGGGGCCGCGGGGGGCGCACCCCCGCGGCCCCGCCGCTCTTCTCGCCGCCCTCCCGAGCCGTCTGCCGTGTCAGAGTGCCGTCCGCCATGAGCCCGCCCGCGCTCCGCCGGCTCTCCGCTATCTTCGTATCTACAGGTAGCTGAAACGAGAGGGGGCCGCACGATGACGCCACGACCCAGGAGCCCATTCGCCGGACGGGGACGGGTGCTCGCCGCCCTCTCGTGTGCGCTGGTTCTCATTGCCTCGCTCTTTGTGCTGGCCGCGCCGGCCCGTGCCGTCAAGGCGAGCTACACCTCGGACGGCTTCACGTACCGCATCCTGGAGGACGCGGACGGCAGCGAGGTCCACGTCTTTGCCACCTCGCTCGAGGGGCACGTCACCATACCCGCCACGCTGGGCGGCAGCCCTGTTACCACCGTGGGGCCGCAGGGGGTCGTCGGCTTTGGGGCGGAGAACGACGTGGACTCCTTCACCTTCTCCGAGGGGATAAAGACGGTCGAGGAGCACGCGTTCGACAGCTGGCGCGACTTCGACGGCGCCTACATCCCGCGGAGCCTCGAGTACGCGGGGAGCCGCTCGTTCTGGATAGACGCCCCGTCGTGGGTCGTCTACTACGGGGGCACGCGCGCGGAGTGGGACGCGCTGCTCGCGCGCTCGGCCGACGACTGCGGCCTGGGCAGGGATAACGTGATCGTCTACTTCCAGTGCTCCGAGTACGGCGACGTCACGGGCGAGGAGCCGGAGGACCCCACGCCGCCCGAAGAGCCCGGGTACGAGCCCGAAGAAGAGCCCGGGGAGCCCGCCGTCTGTGGCCGCTACCTCGAGGACGGGGAGTATTCCATCCGATTCCGCTCCAGTGTGAAGGGCGAGGACCTCGCTTATGAGTTTTCCTACAGCGAGAGCTACTTCCTCTCGTCGGCCACCGAGTACGACCACGACCTTGCGGTCATGTCGCTCGGGTTGGTCATGTCGGGCTTCTCCACGGCGGCGAGTGAGGAGTTCTACGCAGCGGACGGCAGCGTGGGCCGCGAGGACAACATCCGCGACGCCTACGAGACGCTCGGCTTTGCCGAGGCGGAGTTCCACAACTACGACGTGAGCCTCAACGACGCGAGCGACAAGGTCGCCTTCTCCTTTGCGCGCAAGACGTACGAGAAGGACGGCGAGACCGTTACCGTCGTTCCCGTCATCGTGCGCGGCGGCGGATACGGGGCCGAGTGGGCGAGCAACTTCAACGTGGAGGACGACTCCGCCCACAACGGATTCCGTCGTGCCGCGCGGGAGGTCTACGACGCCCTCGAGGCGTACCTCGAGTCCGCCTCCTCGGGCGCCGATCTTGGTGACGTGAACCTCTGGATCGGCGGGTACAGCCGCGGGGCCGCCGTTGCCAATCTCCTCGCCGCCCAGGTGTGCAACGACCTTGACGCCGTTGAGCCCGAGGACGTCTACGCCTACACCTTTGCCACGCCCAACTGCGTCACGGGCATGGAGGAGGGCGGCGTGAGCTGGGACTACCGCAACAACTACCACTCCGCGCTCCCCGGGGTCCTGCTCGACGACTTTGAGGACTCGTGCATTCACAACATCATTTACAGCGGGGATGCGGTACCTCGCATACCCCTTGACGACTGGGGCTATTACCGCAACGGGAACGACATGTTCCTCCCCGTTGCCCTCATGGACCTTGAGATAAGCCGCCTCGAAAGCCTGTACCTCTCCATCGCGGACGCCTCAGCGGACTTCTCGTCTCTGCCCGGAAAGAGCGACGTCCAGGCCAACGAGAACGCCTTGGGAGACATGTGCGGCTCGATCGAGTGGTACGTCGAGCACTATCAGGATGCCTTCAGGGACATATTCCAGTTCATGAACACGAGGCCCGCCGTCACCTGGACGGGGGACAACCTCGCCGAGGTGGCCGAGGCAATCGGGAGCCTCGAAGAAATTAACGCGTCCGAAACTGCTGTGCGCGCCGCCATCTATGCCTCCGAGCCCATCATGGAGGTGCTGGGCGACAAGTTCGGCCTCGGCGAGAGCGAGAAGGACGAGTACCTGCCGCTCGTCGCTATCGCCCTTCTCCACGGGGCCGGAGACGATGCGATTGGCGTGCTCGTGCAGTACTTCTTGGGCTTCTTCGACGACGTCTCGATAGACGGCGTGCCTCTCGCGCACCAGCCCGAGGTCTACCTCGCGCACATGCTGTTCTACGACGGTAGCTACTACGACCTGAAGCCGTCGAACCGCGACTATGCCTCCTTCGACTCCGCCCAGAAGTTCTCCGACGTTCCCGTTGACGCCTTCTTCCGCAGTGCCGTCTCCTGGGCGGTGGACAACGAGGTGACCACGGGCACCACGCCCACGACCTTCTCGCCCAACTCCTCCTGCACGCGGGCGGATGCCCTCACGTTCCTCTGGCGCGCGCAGGGATGTCCCGAGCCGCTACCAGGGGAGTGCCCGTTCACGGACGTCTCGCGTACGGACTTCTACTACAAGCCGGTGATGTGGGCATACCAGAACCACGTCACCACGGGCACCACCCCCACGACCTTCTCGCCCACGTCCATCTGTACGCGCGCAGATGCGCTTACGCTGCAGTGGCGCGTACGCGAGCTGGGGGAGCCCAGCGGCAGCACC
>CALUJT010000252.1 GCA_944321005.1 uncultured Atopobiaceae bacterium
CCTGCGTGTTGCAGATCGGGCAGACCACGAAGTCGCGGTCGATGGGAGCGCCGCACTTGGGGCAGATGCCGTAGTGGGAGAGCTGGTGCTCGCGAAGGGCGATGTCCAGGTCCTGCTCCTCGCGGTCGATGAGGTAGGAGCTCGGGCGCAGGATGACGTAGGCGAGCAGGCCCACGATGGGGATGACGGAGATGATGGCCCACATCCACCAGGGCTCCGCGCCGCGGCGCTGGGCGTCGCGGATCACGTAGACGATGGAGAGGATGTAGAGCATGACGACGCACACGACCATGAGGTAGAGGACCATGCGGACCTCGGGGGTAATGAGCTGGTCGAACAGTTCCTGCATCTCGGGGACTCCTTTGATCTGATAGGTGCCACGTAACGGCGTCGCATACAGCGTGAATTGTAGCAAAAGCTACAGGAAATGGGCCGCAAGCTCCCCAGCAAGGGTGATGGATCCGCAGGCCACGTACGATTCTCCACATAATGCCGACGTTGCGGCCTCAACCGTTGGATACGTTTGCGTCACCCCGGCGCCCGCATCGCGGAAGATCTGGGCGAGCTCCGCGGCGGGAAGGGCCCGCGGGGAGGACGTCTGGGTGACGGCAACGCGCGGGAACGCGCCAGCCAGAAGGTCCACGATCCCGCGCACGTCCTTGTCCGCCAGCACCGCGGCGAGAAGGACCGGGCGATCCTCGCGTCTCGGAACGACGGCGTCCACGGCGGTGAGGAAGGTGGCCACGGACTGCGGGTTGTGGCAGGCGTCTATGAGCACGGGCGGCTCGGGGCGCAGCAGCTGGAAGCGACCGGGCGTGGGGCACTGGACGACGGAGGTGAAGAGCGCGTCGGCGTCGAGCGCGCGACCGAGGTGCTCCTCGACCAGCGCCACGGCGCACGCGACGTTGGCCGCCTGGTAGGCGGGCTTGAGGGCGGCGAGCTCCGCATACGTGGCGCGCGGGGTGGTCACGGTGAGCTCGAGCGGCGCACCCAGGCGGTGCGGGCGCTTGGTCACGAGGTAGCTCGCGTGCGGGAGGTCGGGATGCTCGCGCGGGACGCCGGGGTGCATCTCCCCCGCCGCTTCCTCCAGGAGCTCGGGGCGAAGGAGGACCGGGGTCGCGCCCTCAGCACGCGCGCGGTCGAGGAACACGTCCTCCACGGAGTCCGGGGTGGCGGTGCCCACGCCCAGGACGCAACCCCTGCCCCGGCGGATGACGGCAGCCTTCTCGCCGGCGATCTCCTCGAGCGTGTTGCCAAGGACGTGCATGTGGTCGAGCCCTATGCCCGTGACGGCAACGGTGCGGATGGACTTCACGGCCGAGGTGGCGTCCCAGCGCCCGCCCATGCCGCACTCGAGCACGGCCACGTCGACCCCGGCCTCGGCAAAGACCACCGTGGCTGCCACGGTGAGCGTGTCGAACTCGGTGATGTCGTAGGGACGTTCCCCCGCCGCGGCGCGGCGCGCGTTCACGCGCTCCCCAGCCACGTGCGCGGCAGAGACGCCGTGCGCGAAGGCCTCCTCGGACACCGGGGCGCCCGCGACCTCCATGCGCTCCGTGTAGCTCACAAGCTCGGGCGACGTGTAGAGGGCGGTGCGGAGCCCCTCGCCGGAGAGAATCGCGGCGGCGTAGCGCGAGGTGGACGTTTTACCGTTGGTTCCCACCACCTGGAGGCTCTCGAAGGCAAGGTCCGGGTCCCCGAGCTCCGCGAGCATGTCGACGACGGTCTCCAGCAGGGGGCAGATGCCAAAGCGCAGCGCCCCGTGCACGATGTCGAGCGCCTCCTCGTACGAAATCTCCGGCACCTCGAACGGCAGCTGATACATACCCACTCCCTCGTAGCTCCTCTGGCGGGGCCTGGGCATACCCCGGCGCTCAAACAGCTTGCCGCACAGAGCGCGGCAAGAACTCGCGGCGGGATATGCCCAGGCCCCTGCCGCGAGGATATCGATGACGTACGGCGTGCTGCGCGCCCCCGGGCGGGGAAGGTCCGCCGCGAGTTCTTGCCAAGCGTTCTTCTCGGCAAGCTGTCTGAGCGCCGGACTTTCCCCGCCCGGGGGGCGCGGACGGGCTACAGCCCCAGGAGCCTCAGGGCCTCCTGGCGGGTCTTGAGGTCGCGCAGGCACCCGCGCACCGCGGAGGTGGTGGTGAGGGCGCCCGCCGCGCGCACGCCGCGCATGGTCATGCAGGCGTGCTCGGCCTCCAGGACCACGAGCACGCCCAGGGGGTCGAGCTCGCGCACCATCGCGTCGGCGATCTGCCCGGTGAGCCGCTCCTGCACCTGGAGGCGCCGCGCGTAGCCCGAGACGCAGCGCGCGATCTTGGAGAGTCCGGTGATGCGACCGTCGCGCGGGATGTAGCAGACGTGGGCGCGGCCGGTGAAGGGCAGGATGTGGTGCTCGCAGAGCGAGGAGAAGGGGATGTCCTTCACGATCACCATCTCCTGGTTGCCCGGCTCGTGAAACTGCTTGCGAAGGTGCGCGCCAGGGTCCTCCTGGGTCCCGCCCAGTATCTCCTCGCAGGCGCGAGCCACGCGGTCGGGCGTGCCCAGGAGCCCCTCGCGGTCGGGGTCCTCCCCAATCGCGAGCAGGAGCTCGCGGACGGCCGCCTCCACGCGCGGCCTGTCTATGGGCCCGTAGCCCTGTGCGTTCTTCTCCAAACCCATGCCCCTCTCCGCGGCGCGCTACTCGCCGCTCTTGCGCGAGCGGCCGTACACGAACCAGTAGGATACGCCCACGAGCACGACGCCGCCCACGAGGTTGCCGAGCGTGGCGGCGGTGAGGTTGCTCAGGACCCCGCCCGCGTCCACGGTGCCCGCGAGGCCCGTGGCCTGGAGCATGAGCGCGTAGGGCAGGAAGAACATGTTGGCCACGCAGTGCTCGAAGCCGCAGGCCATGAAGGCCATGACGGGGAGGAGGGCCGAGAAGAACTTGTCGGTGACGGAGACGGC
>CALUJT010000253.1 GCA_944321005.1 uncultured Atopobiaceae bacterium
ACCTTCCCCGACAAGACCATGTACCCGGTGGCCTCCACCAACGTGGCCGACCTCGAGAACCTCATGGGCGTCTACCTGGACGCCGTGCTGCACCCCGCCATCTACCGGCGTCCGCGCATCTTCGAGCAGGAGGGCTGGCACCTCGAGGCCGACGCCGAGGGCGAGCTCTCCTACAACGGTGTGGTCTTCAACGAGATGAAGGGCGCGCTCTCGGACCCGGACGACGTCCTCTACCAGGAGCTCTCCCGCGCGCTCTTCCCCGACACCTGTTACGGCCACGAGTCGGGCGGCAACCCGCGCGCGATTCCGCAGCTCACGTACGAGGCCTTCCTGGACACCCACGCGCGCCACTACGCGCTCTCCAACAGCTACACCGTGCTCTACGGCGACCTCGACATAGACCGAGAGCTCGCCTTCATCGACGATCGCTTCCGCGGGGCCTCCGATCGCGGGGCGGGCGCGCCCAACGAGCTGTCGCTCCAGGCGCCCGTGAGGCCGGGCCGCCGCGAGGTCACCATGGCCACCGCGCCGAGCAACTCCTCGATCGGCCTCTCCTACGTTCTGGGCACGGCGGCGGACCGCACGCGCGTCCTCGCCGTGGACGTGCTGCTGGACGCTCTCTGCGGCTCCAACGAGTCCCCGCTCAAGAGGCGCGTCCTGGACGCCGGGCTCGCGGACGACTTCTCCGCCATGCTCGTGGACGGGGTGCTCCAGCCCCAGGCGATGTTCGTCCTGCGCGGTCTGCGCGAGGGCGCGGGCGAGACGTTCCGCGAGCTCGTGGAGGCGACGTGCGCGGAGCTCGCCGAGAGGGGCGTCCCGCGCGACAAGCTCGCCGCGGCGCTCGCCCAGGCGGAGTTCAACCTGCGCGAGGGCGACTGGGGAGGCTACCCGGACGGCGTGGCCCTCTCCATGATGGCCATGTCCAGCTGGCTCTACGACGAGGACCGCCCCCTCGACTACCTGCGCTACGAGGACTCCCTCGCCGAGCTCAAGGCCGGCCTCGAGGGGGACTACTTCGAGCGCCTGCTGCGCGAGCTCGTGTGCGAGAGCGCCCACTGCGCCGAGGTCGAGATCGTGCCCGTCGAGGAGGGCGACGCCGCCGAGGAGGAGGCCGAGCTCGCGCGCCTTCGCGAGGGCATGACCGAGAAGGACGTCGAGGCCGTGCGAGAGGAGGTCGCCGCGCTGCGCGCCGAGCAGGAGGCCCCGGATGCCCCCGAGGACCTCGCGCGGCTGCCGCGCCTCTCCGTGACGGACGTGGAGCCGCCCGCGCCGGAGCCCGAAGCGACGGACGTGGCGGCACCGCTCCCCTGCATCGCCCACGAGCTGGACACCCACGGCATCGACTACGTCTACCATTACTTTGACCTGCGCCGGCTTGACTTTGGCGACCTCCCCTACGTGGGCGTGCTCACGGACCTCCTGGGCAAGCTCGACACCGACCTCCACGCGGCCTCGGACCTCGACACCCTGGTGGAGACCAACCTCGGAGGGCTGGATTTCTTCACCGAGACCTACGCGCGCGACGCCGACCCCACCTACGCCGCGCCGGCGCTCGTGGTGGGCGCCTCCGCGCTCGGCGAGAAGGTCGATGCGCTCGCCACGATCCCGCCCGAGGTATGGGGGGAGACCCGCTTCGACGACCTCGCGCGCATCCGGGACATCCTCACGCAGCGCAGGGTGGCGCTCGAGCAGTACTTCGTGAGCTCGGGCCACACCGCCGCGGCGTCGCGGGCCAACGCGTACTTCTCGTCCGCCGCCGTGGCGTCGAGCGCGATGGCCGGCCTCGAGTACTACCTCTTCCTCCGCGACCTCCTCGCCGCGTGGGACGAGCGCGCGACGGAGCTCCCGGGGCGCCTCTCCGCCCTCGCGGCGCGCGTCTTCACCGCCGACGCCGTGACCGTGAGCTTCACCGGCTCCGCCGAGGACCGCGCGCGCTTCTGGGAGGAGGGCGGCTCGCTCGGGCTCGCACCGGCGGGAGACGCCGCGCGGCGCCTGGAGGTGCCGGCCCCGACGCCGAGAAACGAGGCCTTCCTCATCCCCTCGGACGTGAGCTACGTGGTCCGCGGCAACGGGAGGAGCGAGGCCGACCACGGGACCATCGGCGCCTGGCAGGTGGCCACGAGGGCCCTCTCCTACGACTACCTCTGGAACGAGGTGCGCGTGAAGGGCGGCGCCTACGGCTGCGGCTTCAGGCGCACGAGCGAGGGGCTGAGCGCCTTCTGGAGCTTCCGCGACCCCGCCGTCGACGCCACGCTCGAGCGCTACGACGGCGCCGCAGCATGGCTCGCGGCGTGGGACGGCTCGCCCGAGGAGCTCGAGGGCTACGTGGTGGCCACCGTTGCCGCACACGACGCGCCGGTGAAGCCCCGTCAGATGGCCCGGCGCCAGGACGTGGCGCGCTTCGGCGGCAAGGAGCCCGGCTGGCGCGACGTCGTGCGCGCCCAGGAGCTCGCCGCCACGGCCGACGACCTGCGCTCCCTCGCCGCGGCGCTTTCGGACGAGACCGCCGCGCACGGCATCTGCGTCTTCGGCGGGCGCGACGCCGTCGAGGAGTCCGGCGTGCCCTTCGACGCCGTCGTTGAGCTCGTCAGATGATGAGGAGAGACGGCCCCCTCGCGTCGCTGCTCGTGACCGCGGGGCTGCTCGCCGCGGCCACGGCCGCGGGGATGCTGCTGCGCGCGGCGGGCCTCCAGGAGGCCACCGTCGTGGTCACCTACGTGCTCGCCGTCATCGGGGTGGCGCTCGCCACCCCGGGCGGCCCGTGGTGCCTCATCGCCGCCGCGCTCTCCGTCCTCTCCTTCAACTTCTTCTTTGCCGCCCCCACCCTCACGCTCAATGCGCTCGACCCCGCCATGCCCGGGACGTTTGCCGTGATGTTCGTCGTGGCACTCGTGGCGGGGCACCTCGCAGCGCGCCTTCGCCTCCAGGCGCGCGAGGCGGAGGCC
>CALUJT010000254.1 GCA_944321005.1 uncultured Atopobiaceae bacterium
AACATCTTCGACGCCCTCGCCGAGCAGGGGGGCGAGAAGAACCTCGTCTACGAGTTCGCGTCCACGGCCAAGGTGAACTTCCCCAGCTCCTGCATCGCCTGGGTCACGGCGTCGCCTGCGGACATGGCGGAGCTTCGCCGGTCCTTCTCGGCCATGCGCGTCTCCCCGGAGAAGATCTCCCAGCTCGCGCACGTGCGCTTCCTGAAGGACGCCGCCGGCGTACGCGCCCACATGGAGAAGCACGCAGAGATCGTTGCCCCGCGCTTTGCCCTGGTGCAGCAGAAGCTCTCCGAGGGCCTGGGCGGGCTCGACGTGGCCACCTGGACCGACCCCAACGGCGGCTACTTCGTGAGCTTCGAGGGACCGGAGGGCTCGGCCAAGGCCATCGTGGCCCTCACGGCGGAGCTCGGCGTCAAGCTCACCGGAGCCGGCGCCCCCTGGCCGTATGGCAAGGACCCGCGCGACACTAACATCCGCATCGCCCCCACGTATCCGAGCCTCGAGGAGCTCGGCCAGGCGCTCGACGTCTTCGTGGTGGCGGTGAAGCTCGTGGCCGCGCGTCTCGCAAAGGCCGAGCGCTCCTAGTCCGGGGTGGACCTGACAAGGGTGCCGGGGTGGTTTGTCAGGTTTTCTGATGGGCCGCCTTTTCCGAGGCGCAGCGCAAAACCTGACAAACCACCCCGGCACCCTTGTCAGGTCTTGGCAAAGTTCTGTTATTATCGGCGCGCGCGTGTCGCCCCGCTGCGAGGCGGGGCGGCGTGGCATATCCTTGTAGTTTGCGGATAATCGCGCATAAGCAACAAATGTGAAAGGTGTCTGCGGCATGGCGAGCAATGCGAAGAAGGATAGGAAGCAGTCGGAGAAGAAGGGCGACGAGGCCAAGAAGCGCAAGCCCGGCGAGCTCTCGCGCTTCCAGAAGATCGTCATCGTGGCGTTCATCGTGATATTCGCCCTGTCGACGCTCGCCGGCGCCCTCGCCTCCGTGGTCCAGACCGAGACCGCCGAGGACGCCTCGGAGGAGTCGCAGGAGACCACCGTCGCGACCATCGATGAGAACTACGAGGGCATCGTCCAGGACCTCGAGTCCAAGGTGGCTGAGAACGCCGAGGACAAGGCGTCCCTCCTGAGCCTCGGACGCTACTGCTTCTCCTGGGGCGCCAACGTGAGCTCACTTGCCACCACCGACGAGGAGACCGCGCACGCCAACGAGCTCTTCGACAAGGCCATCGGCTACTACGACCAGTACCTCGCGCTCGAGGACTTGCCGGCCGCCCGCGTGGACCGCGCGCTCTGCCAGTACTACAAGGGCGACACCGAGGCCGCCGCCACGGAGCTCTCCGAGATCACCACCGCCTCGCCCGACTACGCCCCCGCCTGGGCCAACCTGGGCATGCTCTACGAGACCCAGGGTCGCACCGACGAGGCGCGCGCCGCCTACGAGAAGGCGTCCGAGCTCGACCCGAACGACGAGTACGGTGCCTACAGCTACGCGCAGCAGCGCATCTCCGCGCTTGACGAGGCCGCTGCGAGCGCCGAGGAGGAGTCTGCGGACGAGACCGGCGACGCCACCACCGACGACGCCACCACCGAGAACAACTAGCTCAGTCCAGAGGAGGACCCATGAGCCTTTCCATCACCGTCAGCAACGATGCCGCAGGCGACGGCGACGCCCGGAGCGTCGTCCTCGTGAGCGGCGAGGTTGACGTCTCCAACGCCGACGAGCTGCGCTCCGCGCTCGACGGCTGCCTCGAGGACGGGGCCGCGATCGTCGTCGCGGACATCTCCGAGGTCCCGTACATCGACTCGACGGGCATCGGGGTCCTCGTGGGCGTCGCCCACCGTGCGGCCGAGAAGGGCGCGCGCTTCGAGGTCGCCCGTCCGCAGAGAAACGTCGCCCGCGTGCTCGGGCTCCTCGGGGTCGGCGCGGACCTCAACATCCGCGAGGCCTAGTCCGGGCCGCTTGGAATACGTAGAAGGGATTCGCAGGTGCTAGGAATCGGAGAGGGCGAGCTCGTAATCATCGTGCTGTTCGCGTTCATGATCTTTGGGCCTGACAAGCTCCCCGGCATGGGCAGGACGCTCGGCCGGGCGCTTCGCCAGTTCAGGAACGCCCAGGAGGGCTTCACCGAGGTCGTGCAGACCAACATCGTGGACCCTGCCGCCGAGGTCATAAGCGACAGCCCCAAGAAGCCCAACCGCAACCGCGCGGCCGAGCTCGAGGAGGACGCCGACCTCGACCTCCCCGAGGGCGAGGACGCCCCCAGGCCCAAGAGGACCGAGACCTTCGCCGAGCGCAAGAAGCGCCTCGCCGCCGAGAAGGCCGCCCGCGAGGCCGAGGCCAAGCAGGCCGCGGCAGCCGCGGGGGAGGCCGAGAAGAGCCTCGACGCCGCCGACTCCGACGCCGACCTCGACGCGGACGCCGATGCGGATGCCGCCGAAGCTGCCCCGAAGCCCGCGGCCCCGTCCAAGCCCGCCAGCAAGCCCACCGCGGCCGACCTCTACTCCATGAAGCGCCCCTCCCGCCCGGCGAGCGCCGTCGGCGACGGGGGAAGCCCCGCCGCGACTCGCGAAGCGAGCGACGAGCGCGGCGAGGAGCGCGGAGCGGACGGGGCTTCCCCCGTCGCCGACGGCGCCCCCGCTACCGACGAGAAGGAGGCGTAGCCCATGCCGATCGGACCCGCGCGCATGCCCATCATGGACCACCTCGGCGAGCTGCGCCGCCGCGTCACCATCATCGTGGTCTCCGTGATCGTCTGCGCCCTCATCGTCTACTTTGCCACGCCCGCGCTCATCGAGCTCATGATCGGCCAGATCGAGGCCGCGATGCGCGGCGCCACGCTCGTGGTCACCACGGTGCTCGGCGGCTTCACCATACGATTCAAGGTCGCCCTGTTCTTCTCGGTGATCATATGCTGCCCGATCATCATCTGGGCGGTCCTCG
>CALUJT010000255.1 GCA_944321005.1 uncultured Atopobiaceae bacterium
GCGCTACGACATGGGCTACTGGGAGAGGAGGCGCGCCGCGGCGTGACCCCCATCTCCAAAGTGGTTTAAAAGCGTTCCGGACGAAATCTCGCGACAAAACGTCCGCCCGCGCCCAAGACCTACGCCGGAAACGGCTGTCTTGGGCGCGGGCGGACGTTCTCAGCTGTAAAAGTGTCCGGGAGCTCCTAGGACCACCTACCAAGGTGCCGGCGGCTACTCGTCGTCCTTCTCGCCGGGCGCGACGTTGAAGTCCTCGGGCGAGAGGTTCTCCACGAAGTCGTGGAACTCGGCGAGCTCGCGGCTCTCCTCGTCCTTCTCGACGGAGCGGAAGTCAGGGAGGGCTGCCGTGGAGAGGACGGACTCGTCGGCGAAGACCGGAACCCCCTCGCGCACGGCGAGGGCGATGGCGTCCGAGGGCCGCGCGTCGAGATAGGCGTGCTCGCCGTCCATGCGGACGAGGTCCACCTGCGCGAAGAAGGTCGTTCCCTCCACGGAGGTGATGCGCACGGCGGCGCACCTCCCGCCAAGAGACTCGATGGCGGAGACAAGAAGGTCGTGCGTCATGGGGCGGCCCCCCTGACGGGGCGAGACCCCCATGGTGATGGCCGTGGCCTCCACGCTGCCTATGCGGATAGGCAGCTCGCGCGGGGCGCCCTTCCCGTGGTCCTCACGGGTGCGGAGCACCACGAGCGAGGTGAGCGGACCTCCCCCAACGACGACGCTCTTGATGTCCATCTCGCGAAGTGACAAGCGCTTCTCCCTTCTCTTGCTCGGATATCCTACCCAATTCCCGCTGCATGGCAACGCCCGGTCGGGGGATTGGCCGTTATTGGAAAGAAACTGCAAAAAAGTCGTTGACCAACCCTGGGGAGGTGTGTAATATATCTCCTTGCGTTGGGCCTGTAGCTCAGTTGGTCAGAGCGTCCGGCTGATAACCGGGAGGTCACAAGTTCGAACCTTGTCAGGCCCACCACTTCCTGACAATAGTCGCCCCAGCGTTAGCCGAGTCGCCGCTGGGGCGATTATTATATTCCGACGCACTGCGTCGGCCCAGACGGGGACGTAGCTCAGCTGGGAGAGCGCGGGCTTTGCAAGCCTGAGGCCGTGGGTTCGAACCCCATCGTCTCCACCACGAAACAACGGCCGGGGCCACGGGGTCCCGGCCTTTTGCTGACAGAGGGACAGTCCCTTTGTCATGTTATGCGCCCCGCGCCCGTTCCCCGGTGCGGTATCATCGCTGCAGATAGCTATGCGAGGGGGATGATATGACCGATAAGAACGAGCGGCGCGACGGGGTCTCCCCCGAGACGGACGAGCTCGCGAGCACGCTCATGGGCGCCGCGCTCGACCTCCTTGCGGCGGGCGAGCCCTTCGAGGTGCTCCTGGCCGTCCAGAACGCCGACGGCGTCGTGCAGAGCTACGAGTTCGAGGACGACGGCCCCGAGGCCTGCCTCGACGGAGCTCGGGAGCGCGTGCGCTCCAGCGAGGGCGCCGTCCGCTACGCGATAGCCTACGAGGGCGCCGTGGAGGCCGACGAGGGAGCCTACGCCGACGCCGTCCTCCTTGAGTTTGGCGAGCGCGGCTACCGCGCCTACTCCGCCTACTCCCTCTTCGAGGGACGCGGCGCGGGCGACGGTTTCACGTGGAGCGATCCTGCGCCCGCGGGTGAGATGGAGCCCCTGCTGTAGGGTTCTTCTCGCCAAGGCTTGGAGAAGACGTGAGGTGCCCTCCGTGAGCTGGGGATAGTCCCCGCTTTTGTCCGTCTGCGCTGTATAATGCACCGGTCGCCGAATAGTTTGGCACCGTGAGAGCGAGAGGGACCCATGCGCCAGGAGAACATCAGAAACATCGCCATCATTGCCCACGTCGACCACGGCAAGACCACGCTCGTGGACCAGATGCTCAGGGCGACGGACGCGTTCCGCGAGAACCAGCAGGTCCAGGAGCGCGTGCTCGACTCCAACGACCAGGAGCGCGAGCGCGGCATCACCATCCTGGCCAAGAACATCTCCATCGAGTACAAGGGCGTCAAGATCAACGTCATCGACACCCCGGGCCACGCCGACTTTGGCGGCGAGGTCGAGCGCGTGCTGCGCATGGCCGACGGTGCCCTACTCCTGGTGGACGCCGCCGAGGGCCCCATGCCGCAGACCCGCTTTGTCCTGCGCCACGCCATCGACGCCGGTCTTGCGGTGATGATAGTGGTGAACAAGATCGACAAGCCGGCCGCTGACCCCGAGAAGGCCGTCAACACCTCGCTCGACCTCATGGCCGACCTCGGCGCCACGGACGACCAGCTCGAGTTTGCCATGGAGCACGTGGTCTACGCCTCTGCCGTCAACGGCTTCGCCCGCCTGGACCCCGAGGACGGCAACCAGGACATGTTCCCCATGCTCGACATGATCGTGGACGAGCTCCCCGCTCCCGAGGTTGACCTGGAGGGTCCGCTGGCCATGCAGTGCGTGACCATCGACCACTCCGAGTACGTGGGTCGCATCGGCATCGGGCGCATCTACTCCGGCACCATCCACGACGGCGACAAGATTCTCGTGGTGAAGAACGACGGCTCCCGTGCCATGAGCCAGGTCAAGCAGCTCTTCACCTTCGACTACCTCGGCCGCAAGGAGTGCAAGGAGGCCCAGGCCGGTGACATCGCCGCCGTCGTGGGCATCGACTCCACGGACATCGGCGACGTCTACACCGACCCCGAGAACCCCGTCGAGCTGGAGCCCATCGAAATCGACCCGCCCACGCTCTCGGTCATCTTTGAGCCCTCGACCTCGCCGCTCGTGGGTCGCGAGGGCGACATCGTGGGCGGGCGCCAGCTCAAGGAGCGCCTCATGCAGGAGCGCGAGAACAACGTGACCATGCGCATCGAGGAGCTCCCCGACAAGACCGGCATCGAGGTCGCCGGCCG
>CALUJT010000256.1 GCA_944321005.1 uncultured Atopobiaceae bacterium
GCGCGCCCGGGCACGGCCTCGGTGGGGGGCGTGCCGATGTTGCCCACGGCCTCGGCCGAGAGCCCTCCCTCGCGCAGGAGGTGGGCGGCGAGCGAGGTGGTGGTGGTCTTGCCGTTGGTGCCGGTTATGGCCACCCAGCGCTCGGGGCTCTCGCGCCAGGCGAGCTCGGGCTCGCTCACGACCTCGCGGGAGCGGGCCTCGGCGGCGCGGAAGAAGGCGGAGTCCATGGGGATGCCGGGCGAGGCCACGGCAAGGTCGTAGGAGCCCTCCACGTCCTCGGTGCCGCACGTCACGGCGACGCCGGCCTCCTCAAGCGCGCGCGTGCGCTCACCCGCCTGCGAGCTGGCGCCGCCGTAGAGGGTGACCGAGCCCACGCGCGCGGGCCCGAGCGCGGCGAGGTAGCGCGCCGCGGACTCGCCGGTGCGGCCGAGCCCGAGCACGAGGACGTCTCCGAGATATGCCTGAGAGGACATGTTCTTCTCCCCCGATCTAGCGTTGCGGGCAGCGGGCTAGCCCAGCTGGAAGTAGAGCGCGAAGCCGAGCGCGGCAAAGGCGGCCGAGACGATCCAGAACCGC
Organism: uncultured Atopobiaceae bacterium; assembly: GCA_944321005.1. Lineage (GTDB taxonomy): Bacteria > Actinomycetota > Coriobacteriia > Coriobacteriales > Atopobiaceae > Thermophilibacter. The sequence continues at coordinate 577 of CALUJT010000256.1, forward strand.
ACGACGACCTTGTTCTCGGCCCAGCCCATCTGCTCGAAGTGGTGGTGGATGGGCGTCATGAGAAAGACGCGCCTGCCCGTGAGCTTGAAGCTCGTGACCTGGATCATGACGGAGAGGGCCTCGCAGACGAAGAGGCCGCCCATGATGAGCGAGGTGACCTCGGTCTTGGTGAGCACGGCGAGCGAGGCGAGGGCGGCGCCCAGCGCGAGCGAGCCGGTGTCGCCCATGAAGATCGAGGCGGGGTAGCAGTTGTGCCAGAGAAAGCCGATGCAGGCGCCCGCGATGGCGCCGGCAAAGACGGCGAGGTCGAGCTCGCCGTAGCGGAAGGCCACCATGGCCATGACGCCCATCACCACCATGGAGCAGCCGCCCGCGAGGCCGTCCAGGCCGTCCGTGAGGTTGACGGCATTGGACAGGCCCGCCATGAGCAGGAAGACGAAGACGAGGTAGAGCCAGGGCACGCTCACCTGCGTGCCGCCGAGCTCGAGGGAGGTGGAGAGCACGCCGAGGTCGATCGTGAGGCCGCCCGGGAAGCGCACCGCCGGCGAGATGCCGCACACGTTGACGGCGACGAGGCAGAAGACCACCGAGATGAGGATGAGCCCCGCCATCTTCTGCGAGGGCGTGAGGCCGAGCGAGCGACCGTGGGCGACGGACTCGATGTCGTCGAGCAGGCCGAGCGAGCCCGTCACGAGCGTGGCCCCCACGGCCAGGACGAGCGCGGGGGTCCACTCGGCGAGAAGGCCCACCGAGACGAGCACGCCCACGAGGATGATGATGCCGCCCATGGTGGGCGTGCCCTGCTTCACGAGGTGGCGCTGCGGGCCGTCCGCCCGGATCTGCTGGCCCACGCCCTCGTGGCGCATGAGGCGGATGAAGAGGGGCATGAGGAGCCCCGTCACCAGGGCCGCGAGGCCCACGGCCAGAAAGACCTGATAGGTGGGATAGGCGGGATTTCCGATCACGGGAATCATCGGGCGAGCACTCCCCTCACGAAGCTGTCCAGTCCAGAGGCGCGAGACGCCTTTACGAGCACGAGGTCGCCGGCGCCGAGCACGGGGCCGATCACGTCCACGGCCTCCTCCACGGTGGCGAAGCGCTCCACCGCGTCCTCGGAGAGGCCCATGGTGAGCGCGGCCTCCGCCATGGCCCCGGCGAGCTCGTCGCCTATGAGCACGAGCAGGTCCACGCCCTTCGCCGCGGCGTAGGCGCCCACGTAGCCGTGGAGGCGCGCCGCCTCGTCGCCGAGCTCGCCCATCTCGCCGAGCACGGCCACGCGCCGGCCCGTTGTCTCCATGGAGGCGAGGACGTCGAGCGAGGAGGCCATCGAGGCGGGGGCGGCGTTGTACGAGTCGTCGATGACGCGGGCACCGCACGGGGCCTCGCGCACGTCGAGGCGCATGCTCGTGGGCTCCATGGCCTCGATCGCCGCCACCGCGGCGTCGCGGTCGAGCCCCGCGCGCCAGACGAGCGCGAGGGCCAGCAGGAAGTCGTCGACGACCTTGCGGCCCGGGAGCGAGAGCGCGACCTCGCGGCTCCAGCCGTCGGCGCACCTGACCGTGAGGCGCGCGCAGCCGTTGGCGTCGAGTGTGACGCCCTCGGCGCGCACGGCGTCGCCCTCCCCCGCGCCCACGCGGATCACGTCCGCGCCGGCCGGGCGGCAGAACCCCTCCTCGATGAAGCCGGTGAAGTCGCCCGAGCTCGTGAGCGCGAGCGCGGGGCCCACGCCCTCGTGGGCCTCGAGGCCCGAGACCACCTCGGCCTTGGCGCGCGCGATGTTCTCGCGGCTGCCGAGGATGCCGATGTGGCTCGTGCCCACGTTGGTGACGCAGGCGAGCGCCGGGCGGCAGGCCGCGGCCATTCGGGCGATCTCGCCGGCGTGGTTCATGCCGAGCTCGCACACGAGGACCTCGGAGTCCTCGGGGGCGGAGAGGACCGTGAGCGGCAGGCCGATGAGGCTGTTGAGGTTGCCGCGGGTGGCGTGGCAGCGGCGCGTGGCGCCCGCGCCCGCCGCGAGCATCTCCTTGGTGGTGGTCTTGCCCACCGAGCCCGTCACGGCGAGGACGAGCCACTCGGGGTGGGCGTCGCGGCGGTGCCGGGCCAGCCGCAGGAGGAACTCCTCGCAGTCGTCGCCGGCGGCGCGCAGCACCGCGCAGCCCGCCCCGCGGGCGGCGTCGAGCGCCTCCTGCGGCACCTCGGCGGAGGCCACGACGGCCCCCGCGCCCGCGCGCGCGGCCTGGGCCAGGTAGGCGTTGCCGTCCGAGCGCTCGCCCGCGAAGGCCACGAACACGTCGCCCGCGCCCACCCTGCGCGAGTCTATGACC
>CALUJT010000257.1 GCA_944321005.1 uncultured Atopobiaceae bacterium
AGGAACCCAGAGGGAGCGGATTTACAGTCCGCCGCAGTTGCCGCTGTGCCACATCCCCATTCCGTTTTCAGCCACCCGCGAGGCGCTTTCTCCCTCGCAAGCGGGGAATAATTTACGACGATGCAAATCTCTTGTCAATCTATACCCCGTAGCCGGGCGTAGCCATACACACGAGTTGCACACATCCGCAGGTAGAAGGCGTCTTTTCTCGCGCGATAAGAACGAGGCCGCGGCGCATGCGGCGCCGCGGCCTCTAAATTTTCTGGAGCCGGTAGAGGGAGTCGAACCCCCAACCCACGGTTTACAAAACCGTTGCTCTGCCATTGAGCCATACCGGCGTGCAGCTACATGATAGCGGATACCGGGCGGGACAGGGGGACGGGGCCTTGTCACCGCCCCACCGTCACCCGCGCAGGATCTTCCAGAGCTTCTCGCGCGCGGCGGGGTCGATCCTGTCCTCGAGGCGCATGTGCTGCGTCTGACGCGCGTCGTTCTCGCGACTGTACTCGGCGGCGAGCGCGTTGACGTCTGCCACGAGGACGTCGCTCGAGACCCGCGTCACGGGCACGCCGCCCACGGTGGCGCGGATGGTCCTGTCCGAGGTAACCACCGTCACCGCGTGCGGGGCGAGGCGCGCCTCGGTCACCAGACGCTCGATCACCGTGTCCGCCGACTCCCCGGCGGGCGAGAAGACCAGGCGCACGCCGGCCTTGGAGAGGTCCGGGCGCTCGGGCGAGACGTTGCCCGCGGCATCGAAGACGATGACGGGCTCGTAGCGCCCCTTCGCGTAGGCCGCCACGTCCGCAACGAGCAGGTCGCGCGCCTGCTCGAAAGGGTCGCCCCCCGAGGTCTCGTCCATGCGGGCGAGGTAGCGCGAGGACTTGTAGATCACGTTGTAGCCGTCCACCACGAGAAGCTCGCGCGGCGTGCCGCGACTAGGCATCGGCGTCCGCCCCGCGCTCCACGCGCCTCAGCCACTCGTAGCAGAGCACGGTCGTGGCCTGGGCCACGTTGAGCGACTCCACGCGCCCGCGCTGGGGCAGGCGGCACGAGAAGTCGCACTTCTCGGCCACGAGGCGCGAGATGCCCTCTCCCTCGGAGCCCATGACGAGCGCAAGGCGCCCTCCCATGGGGGCGTGCCAGACGTCCTGCTCGGCGTGCTCGGTGGCGGCGCAGGCCCAGAACCCAGCCCGCTGCAGCTCCTCGATCGCGCGCGCGAGGTTGGGGACCTGGGCTATGGGCAGGTGCATCACGGCTCCCGCGGAGGTCTTGTACGCCCCCACGCCCACCGAGGCGGCGCGCGCCTTGGCCACCACCACGCCCGCCGCGCCCACGACCTCGGCCGTGCGCACGATGGCGCCGAAGTTGCCCTGGTCGGTCACGTGGTCGAGGACCACAACGAGGGCGTCGCCCTCCCCCGCCGCCGCGACTATGTCGGAAAGCTCGGCGTACTGGAAGGGGCGCGTGCGCACGACGACGCCCTGATGGGCGCCGTGGCTCGAAAGGGAGTCGAGGCGGGGGCGCGGCACGCGCTCCACCGGCACGCCCGCCTCCTCCAGACGGGCGGCGATGCGCTCCAGCGCCTGGTCGCGCTCGCCCGAGCGCTCCTGAACGAGCGCGCTTCTCAGCGGCATTCCGCAGGCGAGCGCCTCCTCGACGGCCCTGCGGCCCTCAATGAGGTCCGTTCGGTCCCTCGGCTCGCGGCGCGCAGCGCCCTGACGAGCCGCGGGAGGACGGTTCTTCTCGCCCCGCGCTCGATTGCCCGCGGACGGCCGGACGGGCCGCGCCCCCTTGCCCTTGCCGCCGCGGACATCGCGGCCCGGCGTGCGTGACTGATTCTTTGCCATGAGACTCCCTCTGTTGACTCGCTCGGCCAGTATACCGAGCTCGCGTTACGAAACGCGACGATACTTCAGACCCCTGCCCGTGCCGCTTGTCTCCACAAGCCCAAGAGAGATCAGCTGCTTGAGGATTCCCGTAAGCTTTGACCTGCTAAAGCTCACATGCCGGTCCAGCTCCCCGGCAGACATGAGGCGCGCGGGACCAAGCAGGTCGTGCACCAGCTGCTGGTCCTCGGTCAGGCCTCTATCCTCCTTTAGGAGGGGGAGAACGACTACTGTCGAATTCTCCGAAATGACGAACTCGGGTTTTGTCACGCTATGCTCAAACGCCTCTCTGATCCGGATGACTCCCGTGCCAAACGCCTCGATGATGTTGAGGCGATAGAACACGTTGGCCAGGATGGGGTTGCGCATGACAGAGACCCTGCCGGAGAGATATTCCTCTTCGGACATGCCCGCTGGAAGACCCCCCGGGGACGAGACCTCGACGCGATCGGGATACATTGATACCCGCACCCGCGCCGCAACGTCCCAGGTTCTGTGGACAACGGCGTTTGCAAGAGCCTCGCGAAAGGCGCTGACCGGTATGGTCTCCACCGTAGTTCGGTGGACGTCCTTCACCAGCTCATAGCAATACGCGTCCCTAAAGAGACGGACCGCGTCGTCAAACTCGGCGAGCACCGATGCCCCTTCATACGTGGCGCGCTTGAGTATCATGCTGATGCTCTCGCCAAAGCGCGCGACGTCGATTCCAGGAAACGAGCTGTTGTCGGCCAGGATTGCCGCAGCATTGTTGTAGCTGCCCGCAGGCGAGAGCAGGTCCAGCGTCTTGAGGGTGTCGGAGTTGAACTTCTCGAGCCCCAGCTCGTCTCGCAAGGCCGCCCCGAGACACGTGAACGTAAGGTCCTGATTATCCGCCGGAAGCTGCTCGAAGCGTAGGTTGCTGCCGGCGAGCGCAAGGCGCATGAGCTCGACACGGTCGACCTCGACCGTCGCGCTGTCCGCACGCTTGTAAGCCTTTGCGCG
>CALUJT010000258.1 GCA_944321005.1 uncultured Atopobiaceae bacterium
CCTTCGGCGCCGCCGCGCTTCTCGTGCCCGTGGCGCTCTTCCTCTTTGCCATGACGTTCTTCATGGGGGAGGAGGGCCCCGTCTCCGGCCGCGTTGCCACAGGCCTCTCGCTCATCGTGCTCTCCGTCATGGCCATGCTCTCGCTCAACCTCCCCGCCGCGGCGGCCGACCCCTCCGTGGTCTTCGACCCCGCGGTGGCCGAGGCCTCCGGCGGCTACGTGGGCGGCGGCGTGGCCTGGTGCCTGCTCGAGCTCGTGGGGCAGGTCGTGTGCAACGTGGTGCTCGTGGGCGTGATAGTGGCGGGCGTCGTGGTCTGCGGCTTCTCCATCTCCGACGCCGTGGCGCGGGCCCGCGAGGGCATCGCCGGCATAGCCGAGGAGCGCCACGCCCGCGCGGAGGAGCGCCGCAGCCAGGCCATCATAGACGCCGCGGGCGACGAGGACCTCGTCGCTGGCGCGCCCGCGTCGCTCTTCGACGAGACGGGGGAGGGCGCCACCACCTTCATCGGCGACCGCAGGACCACCGTCCTCAAGCGGGGGAGGGGCCGCGCCGCCGAGGCCGCGCCCGTCGCGGCTCCCGTGTCAGAGCCCGAGCCCAACGCCCCCGCGGGCGCCCTCTTCGAGTCCGACCTCGAGGACGAGCCTTCTCCCGAGCCCTCGACCGGGCGCGCGCAGAAGGGGGAGGTCCCCACCTTCCTCATGCCCGGGCGCACGTCCCGCAAGGGCTCGGCCAGGCAGCAGAGGGGCGAGAAGGACCGGGGGTCCGCCGGCTCCGCCAAGACCCAGAGGCTCGAGAGGGGCGAGAGGGCCCCCGCCCGCGCCGAGGAGCCGCCCGCCATCACGCGCCCGGGCGACGCGGACGAGTCCTACCAGCTGCCGCCCCTCTCCATCCTTCGCGAGAACGACTCCTTCGACGGCACCTACGCCAACGACGCCGAGCTCGCCGCAACGGCCTCCAAGCTCCAGGGCACGCTCGAGGAGTTCGGGCTGTCCTCCCGCGTGGAGGGCTGGATCGCCGGCCCCTCGGTCACCACGTTCAAGATCTCCATGGGCGAGGGCGAGCGCGTGAACAAGATCGTGAACCTCGAGGACGACATCGCCCTCTCGCTCGCGGCCAAGTCCGTGCGCATCTTCGCGCCCATCCCCGGGACCTCCCTCGTGGGCATCGAGATCCCCAACGAGAAGCCCCAGCCGGTCTTCCTCTCGGACGTGCTGCCCTACGCCAAGGGAGGCCCGCTCGACTGCGCCTTCGGCCGCGACTCCGAGGGCAACCCCATCGTCGTGGACCTCGCCGGCCTGCCCCACCTGCTCGTGGCCGGCACCACGGGCTCCGGCAAGTCCGTCCTCCTCAACGCCATCATCATGTCCATGCTCATGCGAGCCACGCCCGAGCAGGTGCGCCTCATCATGGTGGACCCCAAGCGCGTGGAGTTCACGGGCTACGCGGGCCTGCCGCACCTCTACGTGCCGGTGGTCACCGAGCCCCGGCAGGCGGCGAGCGCCCTGCAGTGGGGCGTGACCGAGATGGAGCGCCGCCTCAAGGTCTTCGAGCACTACAAGGTGCGCGACATCAAGACCTTCAACGGCAACGTCGACGGCGGCAAGTATGACGAGATGGAGAACCCGCCCAAGCACATGCCGTACTTCGTCATCGTCATCGACGAGCTCGCGGACCTCATGATGGTTGCGGGCAAGGACGTGGAGTCCTCCATCGTGCGCATCGCGCAGCTGGGCCGTGCCGCCGGCATCCACCTCATCGTGGCCACGCAGCGCCCGTCGGCGGACGTCGTCACCGGCCTCATCCGCGCCAACATCGACAACCGCGTGGCGCTCTCCGTCGACAACTCCATCAACTCGCGCATCATCCTCGACCAGAAGGGCGCCGAGCAGCTCCTGGGCAAGGGCGACATGCTCGTCAAGCTGCGCGGCAAGAAGCCGCGGCGCGCCCAGGGATGCTGGGTCTCCGACGAGGAGATCGAGCACACCGTCAGGTTCGTGCGCGAGCAGGTGACGGCCGACTACCACGAGGACATCCTCACCGCCGTGGTGCCCAACGCCCCCGGGGGCCCCGGGGACCCCGGCGCTGCCAAGGACGACGACCCCCTGGTGTGGGAGGCGGCCCGCATAGTGGTGGAGTCCCAGCTGGGGTCCACCTCGAGCCTGCAGCGCGCCCTCTCCGTTGGCTACGCGCGCGCGGGCAGGATCATGGACATGCTCGAGGCAAAGGGCGTGGTGGGCCCCGCCAACGGCTCCAAGCCGCGCGAGGTCCTTCTCGACAAGGACGGCCTCGAGGAGCTCAAGGTGGCAGACGCCGCCTACAGGGAGGTCGAGTAGCATGGCGCGTCCACGTTTCAGCGAGGCGCTCCTCGAGCGCCGCCGCGAGCTGGGCCTCTCCATCGGCCAGGCATCCCGCATCCTCAAGCTGCGCGAGGACGTCCTGGTCGCCTTCGAGGAGGGCGACTACGATCACATGCCCCAGAGCGGCTACGCGCAGGGCATGCTCTCGAGCTACGCCCGCTACCTCGGCCTCAACGCCCGCGAGATCGTCGACCTCTTCCAGGAGGAGCTCTACGAGCACCGCCACGGCACCTCCTCCCACGAGCTCAGGCGCCGCACGCGCCAGACGCAGGCGGGGCGCGGCATCTCCGGCTACGACCTCGTGAACGAGGCGGGCTCGCGCCCCAAGGCCTACGTCGAGTACCGCCCGCTGCTGCCCACCTCGGGCGGGCCGGCGGGGGACATGGGCTACTTCGCCACGACCTCCCCCGCGCGCTCGAGCTCTTCTGTCCCGCTCGCGAGCGCGGGCCCGCTCGTGCCCGCGGGGCGCGGCTCCTACGCCGGCCAGGGACGCTCC
>CALUJT010000259.1 GCA_944321005.1 uncultured Atopobiaceae bacterium
GCTCCATGGCAAGCGCTCCCGCGATGGCCACGCGCTGCTTCTGGCCGCCCGAGAGGCGCGCCGGATCCGCGTGCGCGTAGTCGTCCATGGCAACGCGATGCAGCTCGCGCGCCGCGCGCGCGGCAATCTCCTCGCGCGGAAGCCCAAGGTTCTCGGGGCCGAAGGCAACGTCGTCCTCCACCACGCTCGTGACGATCTGGTCGTCCGGGTTCTGGAGCACGAGGCCGAGTGCGCGCCGCGCGCGCCGGTACGCCTCGAGGTCCGGCCTGCCGCCCGCGCACACGCGCTCGCCCGCGAGCTCCACCTCGCCCTCGTCAGGGGCGAGAAGCCCGCAGATCACGGACGCGAGCGTGGACTTGCCGGAGCCGTTCGCCCCCAGCACGCACACGCGCTCGCCGCGCGCGACCTCGAGGGAGACGTCGTCAAGCGCGACGATGCCCCCCTCGTAGAAGAGGCTCACGTGGGAGAGGCGTATGGGGGCGCAGGACGAGGGCACGTTCTTCTCGCCCCGCCCTACTGGGACACGACCTGCGAGACGGGCTTCTGGATGAGGGCGGTGACCACGCAGTTGATGACGATCTTGAGCGCGTTGAAGGGCAGCAGGATGGGCACGATCATGGCTATCACGTCGGCCGTGGAGACGGCGGTGTAGAGCGGCGTGACGATGATGTTACCCACGATGCAGGCGGCCAGCGCAATGACGGCGCCGGTCACCATGCCGGCAACGAGCCCGCGCGTCCCGCCCACGCGCCGCGCGACGATAGCGGCGGGCACGCAGAGCGCCACGCCCGCGACGATGGCCATGAGGTGGCCCCACGGGTTGAAGCTGAAGAGGGTCTTGAGCACCCAGGGAAGGACCACCACGATGGCGCCGGTGCTCGGCCCAAACGCGAGCGCGGCGACAAACGCGACGATGCCCGACGGGTCGTACATGAGCCACGGCGCCGGCGGGAAGATGGGGATCTCAACGAAGGTGAGGACAAACGCGAGCGCGCAGAGAAGCGCCGTGGTGGCGATGCGCCTGGTTGACCAGGTGCCGCCTGCGGTGGTGGAGTGGGTGTCGTGCGAGACGTGCGTGGAAGCAGCCATGACGGCCTCCGTTTCTTCCATCCGGACTGTGACCGTTGGTCCCGGACTCTCACCGGGTCAGCCGCCTTTTTAGCGGGTCGCGGACTTCGGGGCGCGCACGCCGCCGTCACCGCCAGTGGGGACTTTCACCCCGCCCTGAAACTGACCCCTGTAGCGTATCACTTTCTGGCGAGAAGAACCGCGTATACTGTGAGGCGACCCCGTACCCGTCGAAAGGTCGACATGTCCGAGAGCGATAGCGGTCGAGAGCCGCTTGCGTGGCGCCTGCGCGCCATCGTTGGCGAGGAGAACGTCCTCGAGAGCGAACCCATGAGCGAGCACACCACCTTCCGCGTGGGTGGTCCGACCGACCTCTACGTGATTCCCGAGGACTTCGACGAGGTCCGCGACGTCCTGCGCGCCTGCGACGAGGCGGGCGTCGAGCGCTTTGTCCTGGGGCGCGGCTCCGACCTGCTGGTCTCTGACGCGGGCTACCGCGGCGTGATCGTGGCGGTGGCGGACGGGCTGGTGGGCGTCTCGGTAGACGGTACGGAGATGACGTGCCAGGCCGGCGTTGACCTGCGCGAGGCCTCCGAGATGGCCTGCGAGCTGGGGCTCTCCGGCCTCGAGTTCGCGTGCGGAATCCCGGGCTCGGTGGGCGGCGCGTGCTTCATGAACGCTGGCGCCTACGGCGGGTGCGTCGCGGACGTCCTCAAGTGCGTGCGCGTGGTGGCGCCGGACGGCTCCCTCGACACGATTGACGCGGCCGACCTCGAGCTGGGCTATCGCCGCAGCCGCGTTGCCTCCGACGGACTCGTGGTGCTCTCCGCCACCTTTGACCTGGACAAGGGCGACCCGGAGAAGATCCGCGCCACCATGGACGACCTCATGCGCCAGCGCGAGGACAAGCAGCCGCTCGACCTGCCGAGCGCGGGCTCCACGTTCAAGCGCCCCGAGGGGCACTTCGCCGGCAAGCTCATCATGGACGCCGGGCTTCAGGGCTACCGCGTGGGCGGGGCCGCCGTCTCCACCAAGCACGCCGGCTTCGTGGTCAACGTGGGCGGGGCCACCGCCGCGGACGTCCACGCCGTGATCGAGCACGTGCAGGACGAGGTCGAGCGCCAGTTCGGCGTGCGCCTGGAGCCCGAGGTCCGCTTCCTGGGGTAGGGGCGCGAGACCGCTCAGATCAAAATAGGCGCGGGACCGAGAAGAACCTCGACCCCGCGCTCTTGTCGTAAGCTGCTCGACGCGCTAGTTCTTGAGGCTGTTGAGCGGTGCCGGGAAGCGGCCGCCGCGGCGCGCGAAGACGCTGCCGGCGAAGCGATTGACGGGCATGACCGGCGCGGAGCCGAAGAGGCCGCCGAACTCGAGCATGTCGCCCTCCTCCTTGCCGATGGCCGGGATGAGGCGCACCGCCGTGGTCTTGGTGTTGATGACGCCGATGGCCATCTCGTCCGCGATGATGCCGGCGATGGTCTCGACCGAGGTGTCCCCGGGCACGGCGATCATGTCCAGGCCCACGGAGCACACGCAGGTCATGGCCTCGAGCTTCTCGAGGGAGAGCGCGCCGTCCACGGCCGCGCGAATCATTCCGGCGTCCTCGGAGACCGGGATGAAGGCGCCGGAGAGGCCGCCCACGGAGCTCGACGCCATGACGCCGCCCTTCTTGACGGCGTCGTTGAGCAGCGCGAGCGCGCAGGTGGTGCCGGGGCCGCCGCACTCGCC
>CALUJT010000260.1 GCA_944321005.1 uncultured Atopobiaceae bacterium
CGCGGCCGCTCAAGAGACGCCGAGAAGAACGGGCGGGCGCCCCGCCCCTAGTCCGCCGAGGGCCTCCCGGACTCCGCGCGCTCCTCGCGGGCGAGGCGGCTGCGGAGCTCGGCCAGGCCGAGCTCGAGGCCCACCGGGTAGGTCTGCGGGTTGAGGAAGCGCGCGACCGCCGGGTCGAGGCGCATGAGCGCGTCCTTGCAGCGCTCGCGGGCGACCTCGATGCCCTCCGGCTCGCCCACGCGCCGGCCGCGCTCGACCACGGGCACGAGGAGCTCGACGGGCTCGCCGGAGAGGCGGTGCGTCACGTACGGGTCGAGGATGTCCACCATCTCGCGCGCGACGCCCCCGCGGGCGACCTCGTCCACCACGAGCATGTCCGCCTCGGGGCGACCCGCCTGGTCGTAGTAGCGGACCACGTGCTGGACTCCGGGGACGGTGCGCTTGTACGCCTGCTCGGAGAGCTTGATCACGGGCGTCCAGGGCTTGCCGGACGCGCGGCGGACGGCGGAGAGCTTGTAGACGCCGCCGAGCGAGGGCTGGGGGTCGCACGTGGCGAGCTTGGTGCCCACGCCAAAAGAGTCGATCGGCGCCCCCTGGGCGAAGAGCGACTGAATGGTGTACTCGTCGAGGTCGTTGGAGACCGAGATCTTCACATAGGGCAGGCCAGCCTCGTCAAAGGCGGCGCGTGCCCCCTTGGAGAGGCGCGCGAGGTCGCCGGAGTCCAGGCGAACCGCGGAGAGGCGCTCGCCCGCCGCCTCCATCTCCTTGGCCACGGTTATGGCGTTGCGAATCCCCTGGTGGACGTCATAGGTGTCGAGCAGCAGCACGCAGTTCTTGGGGCTCGACTTGGCAAAGGCCCGGAAGGCCTCGAGCTCGCTCGGGAAGGCCATGACCCAGGAGTGCGCGTGCGTGCCAAAGACGGGGATGCCGTAGATCTTGCCCGCGAGCACGTTGGAGGTCGAGGAGGCGCCGGCGATGTAGGAGGCGCGCGCCACCGCGAGGCCGCCATCCGGGCCCTGGGCGCGCCTGAGGCCGAAGTCCGAGACCGGGTGGCCCTCCGCCGCGCGCACCACGCGCGCGGTCTTGGTGGCCACGAGCGTCTGGAAGTTCACGAGGTTGAGCAGGGCCGTCTCGATGAGCTGGCAGTCGATGACGGGACCCTCCACACGGACCATGGGCTCGCGCCCAAAGACGACCTGCCCCTCGGGGACGGCATGGATCGTGAGGTCGAGGCGGTGGTTCCTCAGGTACTCGAGGAAGGCGGGTTTGAACATGGGACCGCCGCCGGGCGCCTGAATCCCGGCGAGATAGGCTATGTCGTCATCCTCGAAGACGAAGTTCTCCACGAGCTCTGCTATCTGCCCGGTACCGCAGCAGACGGCATAGCCGCCGTCGAAGGGGCAGTCGCGGAAAAAGGCATTGAAGCAGGCCTCGCCGTCAACGAGCCCCGCCTCCCAGAAGCCCTGCGCCATAGTGAGCTCGTAGAGGTCGGTGTTGAGGCAGACGTCGGTGGGCTTGGTGCGGTCGGTGAGCGACATGGCTCCTCCTATCCCAGGACCGTGGCGGCGAGCCACACGATGGCGACAACCACCACGGCGAGAATGACGATCTTCTGGCCCGGCGCCATCTTGAGGTCCTCGTCGTCGGGCTCCATCAGCTTGCGGCCGCGCTCGAGCGCCGCGGCGTCTCGCGCGGCGGCGGCGCGCTCCTCCTCGCGCGCGGCCCTCTCGCGGCGCAGCCGCTCGAGCTCCCTGCGCTCCCGGGCGTCCTTCTCGGCACGCTCCCGCCTTGCCTTCTCGGCGCGGAGCGCCTCGAGCTCTGCGCGCTCCTCGTCGCTGAGCCTGTCCTCTGACATGTCCCCTCCGTCGTCGTGGCGGCAGTGCCTACTGTTATACCCCTTGTGCGCCGCGGGCGGCGCCGGCGGCCGGCCGGCGGGCGGCGAGCTCCGGGCCCTCGACCCCGGTGGCGTCGAAGGCGGGGACGAAGCTCTCCGAGACGGTCCCGCCCTCCTGCCACCATATGCGCGTGAATCCCAGGTCGTCCGCGTGGCAGAGCACGATCTCGTACTCCTCCTCCGAGACGCCGTGCGAGAGGTCTCCCCCGGCGCGGCGGCACGCCTCGTTGGGGGTGTACTGGTTCATCACCGAGAGGTCGGCCTCGTCGCCCGCGAGCTCCCACACGCGGTCGAGGACGGCGCAGGAGTCGTCCGCATGCCCCGGGAGCACGAGGTGGCGCACCATCACGCCGCGCCTCATGGCCCCGTCCGGGGAGAGCGCCCGGCCGCCCGCCTCGCGCACGCACGCGAGCATGGCCTCGAGCGCCGCCGCGGCGACCTCGGGTTAGTCGGGGGCGGCGGAGAGCTCTCCCGCGAGCCCGCCGCTCGCGTACTTGAAGTCCGTGAGCCAGACGTCCACGACGTCGCCCATGGCGCGGACCACGTCGGCGCGCTCGTACCCGGAGGTGTTGCAGACGACGGGAAGCTCGAGGCCCGCGTCGCGGGCGGCGAGCACGGCCTCCCTCACGTGCGGGGCAAAGTGCAGGGGCGTGACGAGGTTGATGTTGAGGGCGCCCTGCCCCTGGAGCTCGAGCATCATCTCCGCCAGGCGCGGCGCGCTCACGGGGAGCCCGAAGCCCCCGCTCGAGATCTCGTGGTTCTGGCAGAAGACGCAGCGAAGGGGGCAGCCCGAGAAGAACACGGCGCCCGAGCCCCGCTCGCCGGAGACGGGGGGCTCCTCCCAGAAGTGGAGGGCGGAGCGCGCCACGCGCAGCTCCGAGGTCATGCCGCACAC
>CALUJT010000261.1 GCA_944321005.1 uncultured Atopobiaceae bacterium
GGATGTCGAGCTTCACGAGCTCGCTCGTGCGGTAGTCGGAGAACTCGTAGTCCAGGCTCGCGTAGCCCTTGGTGCGGCTCTTGAGCTGGTCGAAGAAGTCGAGGATGAGCTCGGCCAGCGGGATGTCGAAGTGCATCTCCACGGACTTCTCGGTGAGGTAGATCATGTCCTGCGTGATGCCGCGGTGCTCGATGGCGAGCTGCATCACGGCGCCCGTGTACTCGGGCGGCACGATGACCTTGGCCTTGAGGAAGGGCTCCTCGATGTGGTCTATGCGCGTGACGTCCGGGAGGTCCTGCGGGCTCCTCACCTCGAGCATCTCGCCGTCGGTCTTGTAGACGTGGTAGTCCACGGAGGGCGAGGTGGCAATGAGCGAGAGCGAGAACTCGCGCTCCAGGCGCTCCTTCACGACCTCCATGTGGAGAAGCCCCAGGAAGCCCACGCGGAAGCCAAAGCCCAGGGCCACGGAGGTCTCGGGGGTCCACGTGAGCGAGGGGTCGTTCACGCGCAGCTTCTCCAGGGCGTCGCGCAGGTTCTCGTAGTCCTTGTTGTCGACGGGGAAGATGCCCGTGTAGACCATGGGCTTTGCCTCGCGATAGCCCGGCAGCGCCTCGGCGCAGGGGCGGTCGCGATACGTGAGGGTGTCGCCCACGCGCACGGCCTCGGGGTCCTTGAGGCCCGTGACCACGTAGCCCACCTCGCCCACGCCGAGCTCCGCCATGGCGGTCTCCGCCGGGCGCCGCACGCCCACGCCGTCCACGAGGAAGTCCACGCCGGACTGCATCATCGTGAGCTGGTCGCCCTTGCGAACGTGCCCGTCGAAGACGCGCACCGTGGCCACGACGCCGCGGTACTCGTCGAAGTAGGAGTCGAGGATGAGGGCCTTCAGCGGGGCGCCCGCGTCGCCCTTGGGCGGGGAGACGAGAAGGACGATGGCCTCGAGGAGGTCGTGGATGCCCTCGCCCGTCTTGCCGGAGACGCACACGGCGTCGTCCGCGGGGATGGCAAGGTCCTCCTCGATCTCCTCCTTGACCTCGTCGGGGTGGGCGCTCGGGAGGTCGATCTTGTTGATCGCCGGCACGATATCCAGGTTGGCGTTCATCGCGAGGCTGGCGTTGGAGACCGTCTGGGCCTCCACGCCCTGCGTTGCGTCCACCACCAGCACCGCCCCCTCGCACGCGGCGAGGCTGCGGGAGACCTCGTAGGTGAAGTCAACGTGGCCCGGCGTGTCTATGAGGTTGAACTGGTAGGTCTCCCCGTCGTCCGCGTCGTAGGTCACGCGCACGGCGTTGGACTTGATGGTGATGCCGCGCTCCCGCTCGATGTCCATCGTGTCGAGCAGCTGGGCCTCCATGTCGCGCTCCTCCACCGTGTGGGTGAGCTCGAGGATGCGGTCCGAGATGGTCGACTTTCCGTGGTCGATGTGCGCAACGATCGAGAAGTTGCGGATATGTGAGGTATCGTTGGTAGCCATGTGGTGAATGATAGCGAACTCGCGCCCGATATGCTATATTCGTCGGGTTGACCTCGCCGTGTCTCAGCACAGAGGCCTCACATTGATTGGGAACCGAAAGGAACTGCACGTGGCTAACATCAAGTCTCAGAAGAAGCGCATCATCACCGCTGAGAAGGCGCGTCAGCGCAACCGCGCGGTCCGCTCCGAGCTCAAGACCGCCGTCAAGAAGGTCCGCGCCGCCGTCGAGGCCAAGGACGCCGAGGGCGCCCAGGAGCTCGCCAACAAGGCCAGCCGCCTGATGGACAAGGCCGCCTCCAAGGGCATCATCCACAAGAACCAGGCCGCCCAGCGCAAGAGCGGCATCCAGAAGCTCGTGAACACCATCAAGTAGCTTCTCCTCTTCATCGCACGCGCGAGCGGACCCGGGGTGCTGCCCGGGTCTGCTTTTTGTTGCGGATCTTCGGGCGCACGCCCTTCTCGGCACGGCGACGACCGCTAGTACGCACAGTTCCAGAAACTCGTAATATCTTCCTGCGGATATACATAAGTAAATCGAACTGTGCGTACTAGCCTTCGCGTCACTTCCCGCCCATCACCCACGGCAGGTATGCGGCGTGGGCACGCGCGTACTCGACCCCCTTCCCCCACGGAAGCAGCGCCCAGACGAGCCTCTGGCGCCTGCTCCGATACGGCTCGCACATGGCCGCGTGAATGTTGGCGAGGCTCCGTCCGTCGATCTCGTGAATCGCCTGGGCCGCCTCCAGCATAACGGCGTCGAGCCCTCCGGGGGCATACAGGTCCTGGGAGACCATGGGGAAGATGATGCGCCCGCCCGCAGCGAGCTCCCGGTCACGCTTGATGTCGTCGTAGTTCTTCTCCCTCACGGCCTGCAGCTCGCGGGTCGCGTCCCCCGTCGCGGCAGCAGCGACAATCGACTCGAGGTCAAGGTGCCCGCGGCCGTCGTAGTTGAAGCCAACGTGCGTCCCCGCGACCTCGATGTCCGGCACGCGCGACTCCTTCACACCAAGGGCGACGAGCTCGGGAGACGCGCCGCGGCGAACGTTGAGGGCGATGTCGCCGAACTCGTATCCGAGCTCGTGGACGGGCAGCGTAGCGAGAAGGGCTATGACCGACTCCATGGGCGACCACGAGTCGTCCCGCACGCGCGCGAGCATGCGCCTCGAATCCATCACGCCGGCGTGCACGCCGCACGCGTCGAGATACGACGCGATGGCAGAGGCTGACGTTGCGGGCGGAACGTCATAGGTGACGTCACCGCCCTGGGGGTCGCGCGGGTCGCGCGCGTAGGTGCCACAGAGCTCGTAGC
>CALUJT010000262.1 GCA_944321005.1 uncultured Atopobiaceae bacterium
GGGCGTGGAGATCTCGGTGGACGCCGCATCCTTCAGTGCCTACGTGAGCTGCGACGCGGACCGCTACGACGAGGTCAGCGCCGCGCTCGCGCGCGCCAGGGGGCGCATCCGGTCGCTCCTGGGGCGCGCCCTCAACTGGCGCGTCACCCCCGAGCTCGACTTCCGCATCGACACCACGACCGACGAGGCCGAGCGCATCGCCCGCGCCCTCGAGGTCGTGCCGCCCACCCTGGGAGTCGAGAAGGACGAGTTCGGCTACCCCGTCGCGGACGGGGAGGACGAGGACCCCGCGGTCGACGAGGAGTAGGGGGAGCTATGTCGCTCAGGGCTGAGGAGCTCATGGCGCGCCAGCGCCCGAGCTTCGACGAGATCACGCGCCTGGTGGAGGTCTCCTCCACCATCGCCGTGTGCGCGCACACGTCCCCGGACGGCGACGCGCTGGGCTCCGAGCTCGCGCTCGTGGAACTCATCGAGAGCAGGTGGCCCGAGAAGCGCGTCTGCGCCCTTCTAGCGGACGACGACGTGGTGCCGAGGATCTACGAGTTCCTCCCCGGGGCCGAGCGCCTCGTGCGCGCCGCGGACTACCACGAGGACCCGGACCTCTTCTTCTGCGTGGACCTCTCCGCGCCGGACCGCCTCGCCGACGCCCGCGCCGTCCTCGAGCGCTCCTCCCACGTGGCGGTTATCGACCATCACCCCTCCGCCGCGCGGTTCTGGGACGCGGGCGTGGTGCGCACCGAGGCCGCGGCGGCGGGCGTGATCGTGGCCGAGTACGCGCTCCACGTTGCCGGCGGGCTCACTCCCACGATGGCCCAGTGCCTGCTCTGCGCCCTCGTGACGGACACCGGGCGCTTCCAGTACCAGAACGCCAACGGCGAGGCCTTCGAGGTGGCGAGCCTGCTCGTGGACTCGGGCGCCTCGCCCTCCGAGGTGGCGCTCCACGTCTACCAGAGCGACCGCGTGGCCTACCTGCACCTCTGCGCCACCGTGATGGGCCGCATCACCACCTTCGAGCAGGGCAAGATAGCCTACAGCTACGCCACGGACGCAGACTTCGAGGCCACGGGCGTGCCCGTGGCGGAGTGCGACGGCCTCGTGGACATCGTGCGCCGCGTGGACGGCTGCGAGGTCGCGCTCTTCCTGAAGCAGGTGCCCGGCGGGAAGGTTCGCGGCAATCTCCGCGCCAAGTCCGACCGGGACATCTCCGCCATCGCGCGCGAGATGGGCGGCGGCGGGCACCCCGCGGCGGCCGGCTTCACCGTTGAGGGCGACATCGACCAGGCCCTTTCCGCCGTCCTCCCCAAGCTCCGCGCCCTCTACGCACATGACAAAGGGACAGTCCCTTTGTCATGTTATGTCGGCGACAAGCCGGCGGAGGGCTGACGTTGGCCCGCCGACCGAGCGCCTTCTCCGCGCTCATCGCCGTAGACAAGCCCGCCGGCATGACGAGCCACGACGTCGTCTCCCGCGTTCGCCGCGCGGTGGGGGAGCGGCGCGTGGGCCACGCCGGCACGCTCGACCCGGCCGCCACGGGCGTGCTCGTGGTGGGCATAGGCCAGGCAACCAAGCTCCTGGGACTACTCACCCTCGACCGCAAGGGCTACCGCGCGACCTTCCAGCTGGGCGCCGAGACCACGACGGACGACGCCGAGGGCGAGGTCACCCGCACCGCCGAGGTGCCGGCCGAGCTCCTCGACGGTCGCGCCTACCCAATCGTCTCCGGACTCGTGGGCTGGCACGACCAGGTGCCGCCCCAGTACTCCGCCGTCTCGGTCAACGGCCGCCGCGCCTACGACGCGGCCCGCGCCGGCGAGGAGGTCGAGCTCGCCGCCCGCCGCGTCCGCATCTACGACGCCAGCTGCTGCGGCGTGGACCCGGAGGGGCGCACCTGGGAGCTCGACCTCGACGTCTCCAAGGGCACCTACGTGCGCAGCATCGCGCGCGACCTGGGACGCGACCTCGGCTGCCTCGCGCACGTGCGCGAGCTCACCCGCACCTTCGCCGGGCCCGTCACGCTCGCGGACTGCGTGAGCCTCTCCGAGCTCGAGTCCGGCGGCGCCGACCTCGTGCGCAGGCGCTGCCTCGACCCGGCAGCCGTGCTCGGCCTTCCCGTGCGCGAGCTCGCGCTCGACGAGATCGCCGACGTCACCAACGGGCGGCGCCTCCCTCTGGGCACCGTCAGGCTCGGCGTGGTCTCCCGCGAGCCCGCGCAGGGCGAGCGCGTGGCCCTCACCTTGGGCGGCGGCCTCGCGGGGATCTGGCGCCGCGACGGGCGCCACCTCGTGTGCGAGACCAACTTCCCGCAGGCCGTAGAGGGCGTGCGGGACGTGCCTCTCCCCGCGGAGCTCTCACCGGAGCGCCCGCTCGCGCCGCGGGCGGAGGAGGCGCTCCTGCGCGCCGCGCTCGGCGGCGGCCCCGGACCCCGCTCGCTCGGGTGCAGCGACGTCAGCCTCCTCGGAGGCGCCGTCACGGGCTGGGCGTCCCATCAGGGCCACCTGGGCCTCGAGCCCCTCGCGCCCGGGGACGACCCGCGCCTCATGCGGCGCTTCTCGGCCGGCAACGACCGCTTCGTCTGCGCCATCGGCGCCTTCGACGGCCTGCACCGCGGCCACCGTGCCCTCATCGCGCGGGCCCGCGCCGAGGCGGACGCCCGCGGGGCCCACCTCATGGTGGTGACCTTCACGCCGGACCCCGCCCGCGTGCTGGGCGGGGAGGGCGCCCCGGCCGACCTCCTGCCCGCGGGCGAGCGCCCCTTCCTCATCCAGCGCAGCTGGGACGTGGAC
>CALUJT010000263.1 GCA_944321005.1 uncultured Atopobiaceae bacterium
GGTCGTACGTGGCTGCTAAGGTTTCGCGCTTCGAGGGGTTCAACGGACGCGTGCACCACTGGGAGGTGGAGCTGCGATGATGGCCGTGACTGACGCCGTGGCGGGGATGCTGCGCGCAGCGGGAGTGGCTGACGTGTTCGTTTTCGCGCCGAGCGCCATGCTGTGCGCAGAGCCGACCGTGGTGCGCTGGGCGGGCTTCTCTCGCGAGAGCCGACAGGACGGCGAGGAGCGCGGTATCGCCTCGGTCGAGGTGCTGGTCGTGCGCGAGAAGGACACTGAAGCACGCGACGCTACGTTTGCGTGCGAGGCTGCCGTGCGCTCGTCTGGGCGCTCCGAGTGGAACGCAGGGGGCTCCGGGGTGCGCATTCTGGGCATCGACACGGACGCGCCGACCTTCAGGGAACGCGACTCGAGTGGACGCTCCGTATGGGCGTTCACGGCGAGGCTGACGGTTGCGAGGGAGATATGACTGTCAGGAAGGATGCGAAGAGCGGGGCGGATGGTGGCCGGGGCGCTTGGCGCGATTGGCGCGACCATCTTGCCAACGTTCGCTTGAGCCGTTCAGGGGATCGCTTCCGGGACGAGGAGCTCTCGGCGCGCGAGCAGCGTCGGGCTGTGTCCTACGGTCGCGCGAGGGGACGGCTCTGATGGCCCGATCTATCAAGTTTGGAGGGCACGACTTCTCGTCCTTCTCGACCGCCGAGGTGGTGCTGCCCGCGGCACACGGCATCGTCGTGGATGCTGCGGAGGTGCCCGGTCGCGCCGGAGCGGTCCTGCTCTCTGCGCGCATCCCGCCCAAGGCGCTGCGCGTGCGGCTCTTCCTCGACCTTGCGGATGACGAGGATGCGGAGGGGCTCTCTGCCGTGCGCCACGAGGCGGCGTCGTGGCTCGCCCCAGATGCCGGGAGCGACCTGGAGCTTCCCGGGGAGCCTGGTCTCGTCTACCGCGATGCCGTGTGCACGGACGCGGGGACATGGGGCGATCTCTTCGAGGATGGCTCCTGCGAGCTGGTGTTTACGGCGTTTGACCCCGTGGCCTGGGGACACGAGCGGGAGGCTTCGGCTGCGGCTGGCAGCGCGGAGCTTTCGCTGCTCGTTGGCGGCACGTATCGGACGTGGCCGACGTTCGTGATGGAGGCCTCGGCTGGTGGCGGCGTGGTTGTCGAGGATGCCGGAGCAGGCGCGTGCGTTGAGGTGGAACGGGCGTTTCTCGGCGGCGAGGAGGTAGTTGTCGACTGCGCCGCAGGGCGCGCGTGGGTGGACGGTGAGGCGGCCGATGCCGACGTGACGCTTGATAGCGACTTCTTCTGTCTGGAGCCTGGTTCGCACGAGCTCTCCTTCACGGGCTGTGCTGACTTCACAACGAACTTCACAGAAAGATGGCTCTGATGAGCGGCGCGGTTCCGACGCTCTTCTGGTTCGACCGTGCTGACGGGCGCATAGGGATTCTGCACCCGGCTGGCGCGGTGGAGCATCGCGAGGAGCTTGGCGGTGAGGACGTGCTCTCGTTCTCCTGTTTTGAGACGCCCGAGAAGTACGACCGCATTCTGTGGAGAGATCCCGGGGATGGGCGTTGGCGTGAGCACGTGGTGGTGCGCACGGACGAGACGCTCGAAGCCGCGTGCGAGGTGTACGCGGAGTCGAGCCTGTGCGATTTTCTCGGCAGCTATGTCGAGGAGGAGCGGGTGTCTGACTTGGGGCTCTACGGTGCTTTGGGCGTCGTGCTTGAGGGAACGCGCTGGCAGGCGTCCACACTGGGCTGGTTTGATGACCACGATTGCTACCTCTATCACGTGAACAGGCTCGCGGCGCTCAGGCGAGTATGCGAGGTGTGGGGTTGCGAGATTGAGCCTGTGATTGCGGTCTCCGGTGGGCACGTTTCGTCGCGTACCGTGCGGGCAGTGGCGGAGGTGGGCGCATGGCGCGGCGCGCGGCTCGAGTACGGTCGAAACATGACCGGCTGCACGCGCACGGTAGCCGAGGACGAGGTCTTCACGGCGCTTTACGGCTATGGGGCTGGGCTGCCCGTGGTGGACGAGACTGGCGCCTTCACGGGCGGATATCGGCGCAAACTCACTTTCGGCGAGGTGAACGGTGGCGTCGATTGGGTCGGCGACGATGAGGCGAGGCTGCTGTGGGGCCTTCCGGACGGTTCCGGAGGGCGCGTTCACCGCTTTGGAGAGGTGACGTTTGCGGATGTTGAGGACCCCGAGGTCCTTCTCGTCCGTACGCAGGCGGCGCTCGCGGAGACGTGCGCTCCACGGGTGAGCTATGAGGTGGATGCCGCTGCGCTCGGGGGCTCGGTGCCCGTTGGGCTGGGTGACGAGGTTGCAGTGGTGGACTCGTCGCGCGATCCCGCGTGGCGCTTTCGGGCGCGGATAGTGCGGCGCGTGCGGCTCTTCAGGGATGCGGTGGAGGCACGCTACTCGATCGGCGCCGTCCCGCGCACGGCGTTTGCGGAGCGCAGCTCCGTCGAGGCCCGAGTGGCGGCGGTTGAGGACGTGGCGGGTGCTGCGGGCGATACCGTTGCCGCCGTGGGCGCGAGCGTGGCCGCCATCGAGCAGGCAGCGGGCGTGGCTGCCGGCGGCGAGGTGCCCGCGCTGGCGACCAAGGAGTATGTTGCGCAGCAGATAGCCGCGCTTGATGACCTGAGCGAGGTGGAGTTCTGATGGCTGGTCTTGATGGTTACGGCCTGCATGAGCTGGTCTGGGAGTCCTGCGATGACGTGTTTGCGGGCGCCTTGGTTGCCTCTCCCGCCGATGCGG
>CALUJT010000264.1 GCA_944321005.1 uncultured Atopobiaceae bacterium
CTTCTCTCGCTCAGACGATTCCCAGGTGGACCCCTTCAACGCCGGCGAGCCGGAGATGCCCGGCGGCGAGCCCGACCTCTTGGCGCGCGATGACGAGCCGGAGGCGGAGTACGCCGCGCACGGCGAGCCCGGCGGAACGCCCCACAAGCCCGAGGACGACTACCAGGCGCCCGTCACCCGCGGGCACGACTACGACGCGCCGTCCATAGACGAGCCGCGCAGGACAGCGCGCAGGAGGCGAAGGGCGCCGCGGGCCGCGGCGGGGGCCGCGGGCGAGGTCCGGCAGAGGACCGAGAGGGACCGTCGCCTCGTCACCAAGGTCGTCATAGCGCTCGTTCTTGTCGTCAGCTTTGGGTCCTCTCTCATGAGCTGCGCCGCGTCCCTCGTGGGCAGCGCGGTGGAGGGCGCGGGAGAGGCCGTGGAGAGCCTCGGGGAGGTCTTCTTCGAGGACGACGGGGACGACTGGGCGAGCGACGACTGGGAGGAGTACGTCCCCGAGCAGGACGCCGACGACGAGGCTGCCGCGGCGGCCCTCCAGGCGCGCCTGGACGAGCTTCTCGTCGACCCCGGAACCGGGAGGCTCCACGACACCGTTGCCGCCTACCTCGACGCAAAGATGCTCGACGTCGAGGGCTACAGCGCCGCCGAGCTCGGACTCGACGCGGGTGCGCTCGCGACGTCTCTCCTCGAGAGCATGAAGGCCGAGGTGAGCTACGCGTACGCCTTCAGCGACGGCACCAGCTCGGGATACGCCAACGTCACCTCGCACAGCGCGAGCGAGCTCTTCTGGGCGCTCGACGACGCCTTCGGCTCGTACCTGTTCGAGAACGACCTCTGGGGCGGGGGCGACGGAACGCCCACGGACGAGCACCGCGCGCACGTCGCGGCCGCAGCCGAGGACGTCCTCGCCGACCTCGGGGAGGACGCCGAGACCTACATGTACACCTTCGAGCTCGACCTTGTGGACGGTACGTGGGTCGTGGACGAGCAGGACCTGTTCGACACCCTCGAGATGGCGCTCTCGCTGTACTGAGCCGCGGGACCTGCACGAAACGGGACGTGCCTGAAACGTGCAAACTCTTGCACGTTTCAGGCACGTCCCGTTTCGTGCAGGCGGCGGCGTAGAATGTCCACCAGACACGACGATCGAGAGGGGATCTCATGAGCGACACCACGACCACGCACGCCGCGCCCTTCGAGGCCGCGCGCGGCAAGCTCGGCTTTGGCTGCATGCGCCTGCCCGTGAACGAGGACAAGAGCGTCGACATCGCCACGTTCTCGCAGATGGTCGACGCCTTCATCGACGGAGGGCTCAACTACTTCGACACCGCGCGCCCCTATCACTCCGGCAACTCGGAGCCCGCCGTCGCGGCGGCGCTCGCCTCCCGCCACGACCGTGACGAGTTCCTCCTCGCGGACAAGCTCTCCCCCGGCAACTTCGAGCGCCGCGAGGACATCCGCCCGCTCATCGAGGACCAGCTGCGCGCCTGCGGCGTGGACCACTTCGACTTCTACCTCATGCACTCCCAGGGCATGGGCAACTACGAGAAGTACCAGCGCTGCGGCGCCTACGACGAGGCCTTCGCCGCGCGCGACGCGGGGCTCGTGCGCCACGTGGGCTTCTCGTTCCACAGCAACGCCGCGTTCCTCGACCGCATCCTGACCGACCACCCCGACGTCGAGTTCGTTCAGCTGCAGATCAACTATCTCGACTGGGAGAACGGCGTCATCCAGAGCCGCGAGTGCTGCGAGGTGGCCGCCGCGCACGGCAAGCCCGTCATCGTGATGGAGCCCGTCAAGGGCGGACGCCTGGTCAACCTGCCCGACGAGGCGCGCGACGTCCTCGCCGCCGCCGGACCCGGCTCCCCCGCGAGCTACGCCCTGCGCTTCGCCGCCGGGCTCCCCGGCGTTGAGATGGTGCTCTCCGGCATGGGCACGCCCGAGATGATCGCCGAGAACGTCTCGACCTTCTCGCCGCTCGTCCCGCTCTCCCCCGCCGAGCGCGAGGCCGTCGCCCGCGTCACGCAGATCCTGCGCGGCCAGAACGCGATCGAGTGCACCGCCTGCCGCTACTGCGTGGACGGCTGCCCCAAGAAGATCAACATCCCCGACGTCTTCTCCTGCCTCAACGCCAAGCGCGCCTACGGCGAGGACTCTGCCGGCTTCTACTACAAGGCGGTCCACACCGGTCACGGGCACGGCCTGGCCTCGGAGTGCGTCGGCTGCGGCGCCTGCGAGCGCGCCTGCCCGCAGCACCTGCCCATCCGCGAGCTCCTACGCGAGGTGGCGGCGGAGTTCGAAGTCGAGGGGTAAGCCCCGCGTCAGCCCATTCTTACCAGCCTGTCACGTTCCCGCTCCCCGTGAATACGTAACGCGTTCACGGGGAATATGGTAGTGGCTGAAAGATCTGATCGACCCAGAGCGACCCCGCGGTCGAAACGACATTTCGAGGAGGCCCCATGCACGACCCCGAGAGCACGACCAGACAGGCCTCCGAGCAGGTCATCAAGCCCGGCATCTTCCCCGCCGGCGGCGCCGCGCACGACCTCGTGCCCGCCGCCGACGGCCCCATGCCCATCGAGGGCCGCCTGCGCAAGGCGCCGCTGCGCGTGCCCGAGAACTACGAGGGGTGCTCCGGCTTCACGCTCTTCGGACGTCGCATCCGCACCCTGCTCTACTCCACCGACGTCGCCGCCATCCGCAACTCGAACGCGGACGCGATCTTTGCCGTCTACCCCTTCACCGCGCAGCCCGCCAT
>CALUJT010000265.1 GCA_944321005.1 uncultured Atopobiaceae bacterium
CACGCCATGCAGATCGGCTCCATCTGCGCCCTGGTGGAGTACGCGATGCTCATCATGATGTTCATGATGATGGCGCAGTTCGCGATCCTCCAGGTGCCGCGCGCCCTGGCCTGCCTCACGCGCGCGGCCGAGGTCCTGGACGTGGATCCGGAGATCGAGGACGCCGCCTCCCCGGCGACGCTTCCCGCGGCTCGCGAGTCCGGCGACGAGGTGGCGCGCTTCGACCACGTGAGCCTGCGCTTCTCGGACGCGGACGAGGACACGCTGCACGACATCTCCTTCGCGCTGCGCCGCGGCCAGACCACGGCCATCATTGGCAACACGGGCTCGGGCAAGTCCACCATCGCCAAGATGCTCCTGCGCTTCAACGACGTCACGGGCGGCAGCCTCTCCTTCGGGGGCGTCGACGTGCGGCGGCTCGCGCAGGAGGAGCTTCGCGGCAGAATCGCGTACGTCCCTCAGAAGGCCTGGCTCTTCTCGGGAACCATCGCCGAGAACCTGCGCCACGGAGACGCGGACGCCACCGACGAGCGACTCTGGCACGCGCTCGACGTCGCGCAGGGCGGCTTCGTGCGCGAGCTCGCCCACGGCCTGGGCACCCGCGTGGCCCAGGGCGGCACCAACTTCTCCGGCGGCCAGCGCCAGCGCCTGGCCATCGCCCGCGCGCTCGTGCGCAGGGCGGACCTCTACGTCTTCGACGACTCGTTCTCCGCGCTCGACTACAAGACCGACGCCGCGCTGCGCCGCGCGCTCGCCGGCGAGCTCGAGGACGCCGCCACGCTCATCATCGCCCAGCGCGTGAGCACCATCCACGACGCGGACCAGATCGTGGTCCTGCGCGACGGCGAGGTCGTGGGCCTGGGCACCCACGACGAGCTCATGGAGACCTGCCCCACCTACCGTGCCATCGCCGACTCCCAGACGAGAGGGGGAGATGCCAATGCCTAGCGAGAAGAACCTCGAGCTCGACGAGCTCGACCAGCTCAGGCGGGGCCTCGAGCCCGGCCTCGAGCCCGACCGCGAGCCGGGCCTCGAGCCGCAGCCGCAGGACCGGCAGCCCGAGCCCGCCGAGGAGCTCGACGTCCCCGCGGACGCCCTCGGCACCGCCGCGCGCCTCTGGGCCGCCGCGGCGGGCCAGCGCTGGAGGCTCGTGGTGGCCGCGCTCTGCTCGGTGCTCTACGTCGCCGGAAGCCTGGGCGCCACCGCCTACAGCGCCGGCCTCATCGACCACCTCTGGGCCAACATTCAGGCAGCCTTCGCCGCGGGCGAGCCCTTCGTGGTCTCGCTCGACAACGCCGGCATCGAGATCCTCACCTTCATGGGCATCTGGACCGCCGCCTGGGCCGCCTACACCGTGCAGGCTCTCGTAATGGCGAGCTTCGCGGAGCGCCTGAACCTCGGCCTGCGCGGGCAGATCGCCGACAAGCTCGCGCGCCTGCCGCTCTCGTATTACGACGCGCACCAGCCGGGAGACACCATCAGCCGCGCCACCAACGACCTCGACAAGATCTCCGAGGTACTGCAGCGGGGGCTCCTCCAGCTGCTCATCGCCGTGACCATGGTGGGGGGCGCCGTCATCCTCATGGCCACCTACGACCTCGTGCTCACGGGCGTCTTCGTGGCGTTCGCGCTCGTGGCGTCCGGCGTGACCAAGCTCGTGACCGCCCAGACGCTCAAGCTCGCCGCCGCGCGCCAGGCCTCGCTCGGCACGCTCACCGGGCGCGTGGAGGAGGCCTACAGCGGCCGCGCCGTCATCAAGGCCTTCGGTCGCGAGGAGGCCAGCATGGCCGAGATCGCCGCCGCGGCGGAGGACCTGGCGGAGACGTCCGCCACCGCGGACTTCGTCACCAACGGCATCGCCCCCGCCATCCGCCTGCTCATGCGCCTCTGCCAGGTGACCGTCGGGCTTCTCGCCGGCGGCATGCTCGTCATGGGGCAGATCTCCGTGGGCGTCTTCCAGGCGTTCTTCCAGTACGTGATGCAGGCCTCCGAGCCGCTCACGCAGCTCTCCCTCACGGTGAACATGCTGCAGGGGGCGCTCGCCGCCGCCGAGCGCGTCTTCGCGCTCGTGGACGAGCCCGAGGTCGTGCCGGACCCCGCCGCCCCGGCGCCGCTGCCAGAGCCCGTGCGCGGCCGGGTTGCCTTTGAGCACGTGCGCTTTGGCTACGCGCCCGACCGCCCGCTCATGCGCGACGTCTCGCTCGTGGCGGAGCCCGGGCAGAAGGTGGCCATCGTGGGCGCCACGGGTGCCGGCAAGACCACCCTCATCAACCTCCTCATGCGCTTCTACGAGGTGGACGGCGGGCGCGTCACGCTCGACGGCGTGGACACCCGCGAGCTCACGCGCGCCGGGCTGCGCCGCCAGTTTGGCATGGTGCTGCAGGACGCGTGGCTCTTCGAGGGCACCATCGCCGACAACATCGCCTACGGCAAGCCCGGGGCCACCCGCGAGGAGGTCGAGGCGGCCGCCCGTGCCGCCCGGGTCGACTTCTTCGTGCGCACGCTGCCCCACGGCTACGACACCATGCTCTCCAACGACGCCGAGAACATCTCCCAGGGCCAGCGCCAGCTCCTCACCATCGCGCGCGCCATGCTCACGGATCCCGCGATCCTCATCCTCGACGAGGCCACCTCGAGCGTGGACACCCGAACCGAGCAGGCCATCGTTCGCGCCATGGAGGCCATCATGGAGAACCGCACGAGCTTCGTCATCGCGCACCGCCTCTCCACGATCGTGGACGCCGACCTC
>CALUJT010000266.1 GCA_944321005.1 uncultured Atopobiaceae bacterium
AGGAGCACGCAGACGAGCGCGCCCGCGAGCGCCGCGAGGGAGAGCGCGAAGACGAGGGCGTAGCCCACCTCCGCGAGCATGCCCGCCGCGAGCGCCGAGGCCCCGTAGCAGCAGTAGAAGACGATGCGCGAGACGGCGCTCACGCGCGTGAGCTCGCCCTCGCGGCCGCGCGCGATGAGGTGGTCGGCCACGAGGGCCGTCGCGCAGCCCGTGGTGAGCGTGTACGCGGCGGCGAGGACGAGCATCACGCACAGCATCGCCGGGAGCCCCCGCGCGACGAGCATGAGCGCGTAGCCCGCCGTCTCGAGCGCCACGGCGGCGAGGAGGCTCGCCCGGCTGCCGAAGCGGTCCGCGACGAAGCCCGTGGGCACCTCGAGCAGGGTCTTGCCCAGCTGCAGCGCGCCGAACAGCACGCCGACGCCCGCGAGCGAGAACCCGATGTGCTCGAGGTAGAGGCCCATGACCGTGGAGACCATGGACAGGTTCGAGAACGCCACGTAGGCGTAGTAGAGCGGTATCAAGTTGAGCGCCTTTCACGAAGGGTCGACCTTGACAAGGGGACAGTCCCTTTGTCAAGCCCGCGGTCGGATCCCTCGGGGAGGCTGTCGGCACAACGACATCCGCCCGCCTGCGCGGGCGCCACCGGGTCACGCCGGGAACGAGCCTCCCTAGCGGAGGGTCTCCTCGTTCGTCTGCCTCATCGCTGCCCCCTTCTGATCGACGGAAAGGCAACGTCTAGGTTAGCACGTCCCAGACGTGGCGAGTGACGCGGGCGCCCTTTGGTAGAGTGGGGTAACCCAACCGAGGGAGGCTACCATGACGCGACGCGAAGCCCTTATCGTCCTGCTGTGCGCGGTCTGCCTGGCCGTGCTGCCCGGCTGCTCGGACGACGAGCTCACGGTTGGAGGAGAGAACGGCCCCGTCAGTCACAACGAGCGCGCGCTCGTCCTCTCGGTGGACGAGGAGAGCCAGACCGCCGAGGTGCGCATCCTCGAGCGTCCGGACGACCTCACGCTCACGTGGGGCACGCACCCGACGGGCGCGGAGGGCACGGCCGACTTCTCCGAGTGGGGCTCGTCCGACCTCCCCGAGGTCGGCGACGACGTGGTCCTCAAGTGGATCGGGACCCCGGCCGAGGAGAGCTCCCTCCCCATCCTGGTCAACAGTTGGGAGCCCACCGTCGACTTCTACGAGTCGCTCGGTGACGCGTACGAGGTGCGCCTCCCCGCCTCCATGCTGACGTTCTTCTCGCAGACGGCCGAGGAGCTGGTCGCGGACTTCGAGGAGGAGCCGGAGCTCGCACTCGAGGCGCACGCGGACGGCGAGGACCTGGTGCTCACGTTCACCGGCAAGCAGTTCGCGGACTACCGCGCAGAGGTCGAGCAGAGTCTCGCTGACTCCGTGGCCTCGCTGCAGGACTCGGAGGACGTGAGCGCGGTGGAGGTCGCAGACGACCACGCGTCCGTCACCATAACCGCCTCGCCGGCGCTTCTCGACAAGCCCATCCTCTTGGGCCACGCGTTCATGGCCGTTCCGGGAATGTGCGCCACCCTGCAGGCGCTCGACGGGGCCACGGACTGGCACGTCGAAGTCACCGTCATCGACGCCGAGAAGAACGTGGAGGTCGCGCGCGTCACGCTGCCCGACGAGTCCGTGACCATCACGGCCGAGAGCTGGGCCGAGGCTGTCGGCTAGTCCTCACCCCGCCACCGCGCAGAGCCCGGCGAAGTAGCCGCCTTCTGCCGTGAGCTCGGCGTACGTGCCACGCTCGACCACGCGGCCCTCTCGCAGGACGAACACCTCGTCGTAGCGCGCGAGCAGCGCCGGCTCCAGCCGGTGCGTCACCACCAGGCGCGTCGGCCCCTCGAGGTCAAGGATCGCGCCCGCCACCTCGGCGGCCGTCCTCGGGTCAAGCGCGGACGTCGCCTCGTCGACGAGAAGGACAGGCGTCTTCCGCAGGAGCGCCCGCGCGATGGAGACGCGCTGCCGCTCCCCACCCGAGAGGTTGGCGCCGCCCTCGCCGCATTCGCACCTCAGGCCCTTCTCGGAGACGAGCTCTCCCAGGCCGGCCCGTTGGCACGCGTCCAGAACGGCCTCCTCGGGGAAGTCCCGGAACATCGTCACGTTGTTGCCGAGCGTGTCGTCGAAGAGGAAGACCTGCTGGTCGATGAGGCCCATGAGGTCGCAGAGGCTCCCCGCGTCGACGTCGCGCAGCTCGTGGCAGCCCACGCGGACGCTGCCCGTATAGCCGTCCTCCCCGCCCATGAGGAGGTTCAGCAGCGTGGACTTGCCGCTGCCGGAGGCGCCCACGAGCGCGTAGCGGCCTCCGGGGCGCAGCGTGAGGCTCACACCAGAGAGCACGGGCTCCCCGCCGTCGTAGGCGAACCCCACGCGGTCCAGCACGACGCCGCCCGCGAGGTCGTGCCCGACCTTCTCGCCCCGGCGCGCCTCGTTCCTCTCGGCCGCCACCGCGAGCTTCTCGATGAGGCCCGCGGCGGCACGCCGGCTCGCCAGGAACTGTGGCAGCACGTTGATGGGCATGATGAGGTAGTTGCACAGGTTCACGAAGACGAGCACCGTGCCGGCCGTGACCTCGCCCGTCACGGCGAGCCACGCGCCCGCGAGGAAGACGCCGAACTGCAGGAGCGACCCGCAGAGGTTCTCGCTCACCGCGCCGATCAGGCACTCCCACCAGTAGCGGCGGCGCTTGAGGCCCTCGACCTCGGCATTGGCTGCGTCGAAGAG
>CALUJT010000267.1 GCA_944321005.1 uncultured Atopobiaceae bacterium
AGTCTTCACAAACCACAATCCGACAGCTGCGCATCCAGGCCGAGTTCGTGGACGGCTTCGGCGCGCTCGCCGAGCTGGGGCCGGCCGTGAGCGTGTTCGGCTCCGCCCGCACCTCCCGCACGGACCCGATGTACCGCGCCGCGCGGCACGTGGGGCGCAAGCTCGCGGAGGCGGGCGTGGCGGTCATCACCGGTGGCGGGCCGGGCATCATGGAGGCCGCCAACTGCGGCGCGGCGCGCGCGGGCGGAACGTCGGTGGGCCTGGGCATCGAGCTCCCGCACGAGCAGGGCATCAACAAGTGGGTCAACCTGGGCATCACCTTCCGCTACTTCTTCGTGCGCAAGACGATGTTCGTCAAGTACTCGAGCGGCTCCATAGTCTTCCCGGGCGGCTTTGGCACGCTTGACGAGGCCTTCGAGCTGCTCACGCTGGTGCAGACCCACAAGGTCACGCGCGTGCCGGTGGTGCTCTTTGGCTCGGAGTACTGGCGCGGGCTCATGGGGTGGCTCGAGGGGACCGTGGCGGGCTCCGGCAACATCTCCCCGCTCGACCCCGACCTCGTGATGGTCACGGACGACGAGGACGAGGCCGTGCGCGCGGCGCTCTCCGTCATCCGCGGCTAGCGCCCTCGGGGCCCAACCTTACCAAAGCGTCACCCGAGCGTAAGCCCAATCGATGGGCATGCGCCCCCTCAGCTGGGAGAATGGAGTCAGCCCGGAGCGAGGGGCGCGCACGACTCGGCCGCGGCCCTCGCGCTCGGGCCCCCGTGGGTCCGGCGAGAGGAGCACGTCATGACGCACCGCCTGTCCGAGAGGTCCCTGCTCGTCTGCTGCCTCGCGCTCTCGCTCTTCCTGGGCGGCGCGGCGTTTGCGATGCTCGCGCACGCGGCGCTCGCGGCGGGGCTGTAGGGACGCCGATGTCGGCTTTTGGGCACGTGTCCGCCGTTGCGTCGGAGCTTGGCCACCTGGCGCGCATCGCGGCGCTAGGGGTCGCGCTCTCGGTGGTGGCTCGGCTGCGGTGGGGCGGCCTGCGCTCGGACGCCTCTCGTAAGCGTCCTGCAAGCGTTGGCTCAGGGCGTGGCACAAGGGCGCCGCTCATGGCACTATGGTCTGGCGAAGGGAGGCGGCGTGAGCAAGAGGATCGCTGACAACGAGATTTCCGCGCGGGGAGACGCGCGCGCCACGGCCGAGAGGGACGCGGCCGTCTCGGGCGCCGACGGGAGTCTCGCGCGCCGCCGTGCCGTCGTTATCGCGGTCGCCGCCGTGGTGCTCGCCGTCCTCGCGGCGTGCTGCGTCATATGGATGCCCGAGGTCTACGCGTGGGCGTCCGACCCGGCGGCCGTGCGCGCCTTCGTGTCCGAGCACGCAGTCCTCTCGCGCCTTGCCGTGGGCGGCATCAACGCGCTCCAGATCGCCCTCGCGTTTCTTCCCGGGGAGCCCGTGGAGCTGGCGAGTGGGTACGCCTTTGGCTTCTGGGAGGGCACGCTCGTGTGCATGGCGGCGAGCGCCGCTGCCTCGAGCGCCGTCTACTGGGCGGTGCGACGGTGGGGCTGGTCGCTCGTGGGGCTCTTCTTCGACCGCAGCCACTTCGACCGCTTCTCCTGGCTCCACGACGCGCGCAAGCTCGAGCTCGTCATGCTCGTGGTGTTTCTTATCCCGGGCACGCCCAAGGACTTCCTCACGTACTTCGCGGGACTCACGAGCATGCGCTTTCCCGCCGTGCTCGCCATCACCACGCTCGGGCGCATCCCGTCGGTCGTGACCTCCACCGTTGCCGCGTCCGCCTTCGGCAGCGGAAACTACGGGGTCGCCGTGGGTTCGGTCGCGGTTGCCGTGGCGCTGGCCGCCATGGGCGGGGCGCTGTACCGGCTCTTTGAGGCGCGCGTCCGCGGCTAGGGTGCGGGCCCGCGTTCTTCTCGCCTGCCACTTGCGCCCATCATTTGCCGAGAGGGCCCTCCGGCGCTAGAACGTCTTGAGGAGCTTCTCTATGGCGACGCCTGCCGTGGCCTCGTCGGGGCCCTCCACGCGCACGACCACGTGCTGCCCCGTGCGCACCCCGAGCATCATGAGCTCGAGCGTCTGCTTGGCGTCCACCGTGCGCCCCGCGTGCTCGAGGGTCACCCGGCTGCGCCACCGCGCGGCCTCGCTGGCAAGGAGCACCGCGAGCTGCACGTGCAGCCCCAGCGGGTCCGTGATCTCACAGGGTAGCTCTACCATGGGGTTCCTCTCGGGGAGGGGCGGTCGTGCCCATGACTACGTTACGCTCGCCCGGGGTGCGCTCACCCGGAGAACTCGCCGAGCGCGCGACGCGCCGTCGGCGGACGGTAGCGCTGGGGCCGCGAGCGCGCTACCATGAGCCCATGGCAGTCTACCAGCGCATATCCCACGGGTTCGACCCGGTCTTCGACGAGCGCAGCCGCGTGCTCGTGCTGGGGTCGTTTCCCTCGGTCCTCTCGCGCGAGAATCGCTTCTACTACGGCAACCCGCGCAACCGCTTCTGGCGCGTGATGGCCGACGTCCTGGGCGAGCCGCTCCCGGCGGCGGGCGACGTGGACGCCAAGCGCGCGCTCCTGCTGCGGCACGGAGTCGCGCTCTGGGACGTTATCGAGTCCTGCGACGTGCGGGGCTCCTCCGACGCTTCCATCCGCAACGTGGTCCCGGCGGACGTGGCCCGCATTACGCGCGTGGCGCCCTTCGGCGCCGTCCTCTGCAACGGAGGCACGGCGG
>CALUJT010000268.1 GCA_944321005.1 uncultured Atopobiaceae bacterium
GGTCCGGTAGCACTCCACGCGGTAGGGCGTGTTCTTCTCGATGAGCTCCTTCGGCGAGGCGGGCGCGCCAAAGTCGTCCTGGACGGCAAAGAACGGCACCTCCCAGTTGCCCTCCTTGTCCTGCATCGCCTCGAGGAAGGTGACGTTGAGCCCGCGGACCTCGCGCACGAAGTCCATGCGCCTCCTGAACTCGTCCCAGCTCTTGCCCCACCGGTCCCCGCCGGCGGGACCCGGGTCGCCCTTCTCGCCCAGCCTCACGAGGCCGCAGTTGAACGTTGCGTCGCGCCATCGCGACCCTCTCATGGTGCCTCCCTCCGCCGCCTGAGCCTTCGTTGCGCGCGACCGCCGCGCCTAGCCGAGCTTGAGGATCTCGGGCAGGGCGTCAAAGCAGACGCGGACCATGCTCGCGAGAAACTCCTTCAGGACGGCGAGGTTGGCCTCGTCGTATCCGGGGAGGTCCATCTCCGCGTGCATGGTGTCGTCATCGTCGACGCAGAACTTCGCGAAGCGGTAGCGGGAGTTGAGCTCGCAGGCCAGCTCCAGGGCGCGCGGGCGCCTCTCGTGCGCAAAGGAGACGAGGTCTCGGGTAGAGAGGTGGATCCCACCACGCTCCAGCGAGAAGATCCTGGTGTAGACCGTCGTGCCGTCCCCGTCGCCCACCGCGACGGACACGCAGTCGGAGTCGAGCTGGGAGTACTTGATGTTGAGGCTGTCGAGCAGGCCCTTTACCGCGCTCATGCACGGGCCGGACTTGTCGACCACGCCGAACTCCCTCTTCAGCTGCTCCATGAGCTCCTCGATCTCGTCCGCGCTCATGCCTTCCAGCGTCTTCTCGATGTCAGTCATTTCTGCTCCTCTCTCGCTCTTAACGTGGTTCCAACGTAGTGGCGGGGAGCAGGCCGGGTTGCGCAACCGCGACGGCGAGAGGGGGGGGCGGCATCCAAGGAGTGCGGGCTTGGGAGGGCGGTTACGCGTCCGAGTGCGAGGTTCTTCTCGACGCTTATTCTTGAGTGCGGTCCGCGGCAAGAAAAAAGCCCGCACCTGTGGAGTGCGGGCGAGAAGTGCGGGCGTTGCGCGGGACCACGGGATTTGACCGCCACTCGAGTGGCGGTCAAAGTCCCAAAACAGGCCGAGAAGGACCTCCAGAAGCCCTTTCACCGCCACTCGACTGCGTATCAACTTCCACCGCAGTCAAGGCCCTTCACGGCCTAAAACGAGAAGGCGCCCCCGGATTTCCGAAGCAAGAGTTTCGCGAAGCGCACTCTTGCGCGGAAATCCGGGGGCGCCGACTAAGGCGTGTTAGGCCGTGAGCCTAGTACATGCCACCCTGGCCGCCCTGGGCAGCCGCCGCGGAGATGGCCTCCTCGATGGTGGTGTTCTTGGGCTCGTCGGAGACGGTGGCCTCGGTGATGAGGATGAGAGACGCCACGGAGGCGGCGTTCTGCAGGGTCACGCGAGCAACCTTGACCGGGTCGAGCACGCCCATCTCGATCATGTCGCCGTACTCGCCGGTGGCGGAGTCGAGGCCCTGGCCGGCCGGCAGGCTCTTGATCTTCTCGGCCACGACGGAGCCCTCGTAGCCAGCGTTGTTGGCGATGGTCTTCACGGGAGCCTCGAGGGCCTTGCGGACGATCTCAACGCCGATCTTCTCGTCGGAGTCGACGGTCTCGACGGTGTCGAGGACCTTGGAGGCCTCGAGGAACGCCACGCCGCCGCCGGCGACGATGCCCTCCTCCACGGCCGCGCGGGTGGCCTGGAGGGCGTCCTCGATGCGGTGCTTGATCTCCTTGAGCTCGACCTCGGTGGCCGCGCCCACCTTGATGACGGCCACGCCGCCGGCGAGCTTGGCAAGGCGCTCCTGGAGCTTCTCCTTGTCGAAGTCGGAGGTGGTCACGTCGTACTCGGCCTTGATCTGGGCGATGCGCTCGTCGATGGCCTCCTTGGAGCCGGCGCCGCCCACGATGGTGGTGTCGTCCTTGGAGATCTTGACGGACTTGGCGCGGCCGAGCATCTCGGCGGTGACGTCGGTGAGCTGGACGCCGAGCTCCTTCATGGCAACCTGGCCGCCGGTGAGGATGGCGATGTCCTCGAGCATGCGCTTGCGGCGGTCGCCGTAGCCGGGGGCCTTGACGGCGCAGACGTTGAGGACGCCGCGGAGCTTGTTGAGGATGAGGGTGGCCAGGGCCTCGCCGTCCACGTCCTCGGCGATGATGAGCAGCGGCGCGCCCTGCTTCTGGACGGCCTCGAGGATGGGCAGGATGTCCTGGATGTTGGAGACCTTCTGGTCGGTCATGAGGATGTACGGGGAGTCGAGCTCGGCCGTCATGGTCTCGTTGTTGGTGGAGAAGTACGGGGAGATGTAGCCCTTGTCGAACTGCATGCCCTCGACGGTGTCGATGTCGATGCCAAAGGTCTGGGACTCCTCGACGGTGATGACGCCGTCCTTGCCCACGACCTCCATGGCGTCGGAGATCTTGTTGCCGATCTCGGGGTCGGAGGCGGAGATGGTGCCCACGGAGGCGATCTGCTTCTTGGTGGAGACGTCCTGGGCGTTCTTGCGCATCTCCTCCACGACGGCGTTCACGGCCTTGTCCACGCCGCGACGGATGGCGATGGGGTTGGCGCCGGCGGCCACGTTGCGCAGGCCCTCGTTGACGATGACCTGGGCGAGGAGCGTGGCGGTGGTGGTGCCGTCACCCACGGCGTCGTTGGTCTTGGT
>CALUJT010000269.1 GCA_944321005.1 uncultured Atopobiaceae bacterium
CCCTGCGCGCCGAACTTGTTGATGGCCTGGAAGTTGGGGCGGCGCCCGTCGATGGGCGTCTGGTCGAACTTGAAGTCGCCCGTGTGCATGACCGTGCCGGCGGGCGTGGACATGAAGACGCCAAAGGCCGCCGGGATGGAGTGCGTCATCGAGAAGAACGTGATGTTGAAGGCGCCCAGCGTGATGGTGGAGCCGTCCTCCGCCTCGCGGAACTTGGGCGCCTTGATGTTGTGCTCGGCAAGCTTGCCCTGGATGATGCCCAGCGTGAGCTTGCTGGAGTAGATGGGCACCTTGCGGGTGAGGTCGGCCAGCAGGTACGGGAGGGCGCCCGTGTGGTCCTCGTGGCCGTGCGTGATGATGATGCCGCGGAGCTTGTCCTCGTTCTCCAGGACGTAGGTGTAGTCCGGGAGGATGAGGTCGATGCCCGGCTGCGACTCGTCGGGGAACATGAGGCCGGCGTCCACCAGGACCATGTCCTGGCCGTACTCGAAGCACGTCATGTTCTTGCCGATGCCGTCCAGGCCTCCGAGCGGGATGATCTTGAGGGCTGTGTCCTTCTTCGGCATTCCTAGGTGGTTCCTTTCGCGCAGAAATCCGTCCGTCTATGTGAGCGGCACACGGGCCGCGTCAATTCGCATACCGGTTCATTCTACCCGAGAGGACGGTGCGGAAAACGCGCTCCACGATGGTTTCACGCGGTTGGGAGCATGGCGGGGCGCGGTGCCGGGAGCGCGGCCGTCGCGTTCTTTGAGAAATGTACGAGCGAGAAGCGCTGGGTTATCCCCATAGGGCGCGTTCTTAACGAGTTGGGTTACTCTCTACTGGGACGCTCGTACATTTCCGAACCGCTTGACAGTTTGACCTGAGCAAACTGTCAAGGGCCGCCCCCGTTCCGGAGGCGGCCCCAAGCTGCGTCAGAGTGTGTGGCTACGGCCTACGCACCGTGGTGGCGGCGCGGACGCGGACGGTCGTCGCCGCCCTCGCCCCTGTCGCCGGGACGGCGGCGCGGACCGCGGTGCTCGCGGCGCGGACGCCCGGCGTCGCCGTCCTTCTCGCCGCGCTCGGCGCCGTGGCCGCGACCGGAGCCGGCCGGGGCCTCGGGCTTGTCGATGCGGTCGAGGCTGATCTTGCCCTTCTCGTCGACTTCGAGGACGCGGACCTTGACCTCGTCGCCGATGTTGAGGACGTCCTCGACCTTGTCCACGCGGCCCTGAGCCACGCGGGAGATGTGCAGCAGGCCGTCCTTGCCGGGCAGCAGCTCGACGAAGGCGCCGAAGGGCTGGATGCCCACGACGCGGCCGGTGTACTCCTCGCCGACCTCGGGGACCTTGACGATGGCCTTGATGCGCTCAGCCGCCGCGTCGCCCGCGCCGCCGACGCCCGCGATGAAGACGGTGCCGTCCTCCTGGATGTCGATCGTGGCGCCGGTGTCCTCTTGGATGCCGCGGATGACCTTGCCGCCGGAGCCGATGACGTCGCGGATCTTGTCCGTGGGGATCTGGAGGCTGATGATCTGCGGCGCGGACTCCTTGGTCTTCTCGCGCACGCCCGGCACGGCGTCGAGCATGGCGTCGAGGATGAACATGCGGCCCTCGTGCGCCTGCATGAGCGCGGAGCGCAGGATCTCGGGCGTGAGGCCGGTGGCCTTGTTGTCCATCTGCATGGCCGTGATGCCCTTGGTGGTGCCGGTCACCTTGAAGTCCATGTCACCGAGGAAGTCCTCGAGGCCCTGGATGTCGGTGAGGACGACGGTCTTGCCCTCCTCCTGGATGAGGCCCATGGCAACGCCGGAGACCGGGCGCTTGAGCGGCACGCCGGCGTCCATGAGGGCGAGCGTGGAGCCGCAGGTGGAGGCCATCGAGGAGGAGCCGTTGGACTCCATGACCTCGGAGACCACGCGGATGGTGTAGGGGAACTCGTCCTCGGACGGGATCACCGGCAGCAGCGCGCGCTCGGCGAGGTTGCCGTGGCCGATCTCGCGGCGCTTGGGGCTGCCCATGCGGCCGGTCTCGCCGGTGCAGAACGGCGGGAAGTTGTAGTGGTGCAGGTAGCGCTTGCCGTCGACGGGCTCGATGGTGTCGAGGCGCTGCCACTCGTTGAGCATGCCGAGGGTGCAGACGGAGAGCACCTGGGTCTGGCCGCGCTGGAAGAGGCCGGAGCCGTGGACGCGCGGGAGGTAGTCGCCCTTGACCATGAGCGGGCGCACCTCGGTGGGCGTGCGGCCGTCGACGCGCTCGCCGGTCTCCACGACCATGAGGCGCATGGCGTGCTTCTCGAGGGACTTGAGCTCCACGGGGATGGCGCGGCTCCACTGGGCCTGTTCCTCCTCGGTGAACTCGGCCTTGATGGAGGCCTTGAGGGCCTCGACCTTGCCGATGCGGGAGAGCTTGTCGGCGTCCTTGAGGGCGGCCTCCATCTCGTCGTAGTGGGCGAAGACGCGGTCGTGGACCTCGGGGACGGGCTCGTCGAGGACGTACTCGCGCTGCTGGATGGGGCCGTTGACCTCCTCCACCTTGGCGAAGAACTTCTTCTGCTCGGCGCAGAAGGCGGCGATGGCCTCCTGGCCAAAGGCCATGGCGTCGAGCATGTCCTCCTCGGAGATCTCCTCGGCGCCGGCCTCGAGCATGGAGATGAAGCCTTCGGCGCCGCCGAGCTCGAGGTCGAGGTCGG
>CALUJT010000270.1 GCA_944321005.1 uncultured Atopobiaceae bacterium
CTGTGGGCCAAAGAGGGGCGCCGTGATGTCGCACATGCCCGTGACGCGCGCGCCGCCGAGAAGCTCGCGCGCGGGCCCGTCGAGCGTCACGCGGCCGGAGTCGAGACACACCACGCGGTCGGCCACGGAGGCGAGCGCGTTGGCGTCGTGGCTCGCCATGACCACCGTGGCGCCCTCCCGCGCGGCGGCGGCCACGGCGGCGAGGCACGCGTCGCGGGCGCGCGGGTCGAGCCCCGCGGTGGGCTCGTCAAGGAGGAGCAGGCGGGGACGCGTGGCGAGGACCGACGCCACCGCAACGCGCCGCTGCTGCCCGCCCGAGAGGGCGAAGGGGGAGCGCCCGCCAAGCTCGTCCAGGGAGAGCCCCAGGAGGGAGAGGGCGCGCGCCGAGCGCTCGCGCGCCCACGCCCCCGAGGCACCGCGGGCCCGCAGGCCAAACGCGAGCTCCTCGGCCACAGTGGGCTCGAAGAACTGCCGCTCGGGAATCTGGAAGACGAGCCCCACCGTGGAGGCGAGCGTGCGGGCGCCGGCCCCGTGGGAGGCGTCCGCCCCGTCAACGAGCACGCGGCCCGCGTCAGGGCGGGTCACGCCGGCCATGACCTCGAGGAGCGTGGTCTTGCCCGAGCCCGTCTGGCCCATGAGGCCGGTGACCCCGCCCTCGAGCTCGAGCGAGACGTCGTCGAGCGCGGTCACGCGCTCGCCCGCCGCCCCCTCGTACGTGAGGCGTATGCCCTCGAGCGTCAGCCGCACAGCGCGCTCACCAGCCCCTCCACCGTGACGGGAGCGGGCCCGCGGACCGCGCCGGCGCGCTCGAGCTCGTGCCAGGCGCGCACCACGAGCGGGGGCTCCAGGCCCGCGCCCTCGAGCAGGGCCTCGTCCGAGAGCACATCCCCGGGGGCGCCCGCTGCCACGACCTCGCCCCCGCGCATGACCACCACGCGGTCCGCCCGGGCGGCGAGCTCCATGTCGTGCGTCACCCAGACCACGGTGGTGCCGCGCTCGCAGCGGACGCGCGCGACGGCCCTCATGAGCTCGTCCCTGCCGCGCGGGTCGATCATCGAGGTCGCCTCGTCCAGGACGACGATGCGCGGGCCGGAGGCGAGCACGCCCGCGAGGGCCACGCGCTGCTGCTGCCCGCCGGAGAGCCCGTGGACGTCGCGTCGCTCGAAGCCCGGAAGGCCCACGGCGGCGAGGGCGGCCGCGGCCGCGGCGCGCGCGTCCTTCTCGGCCGCGCCGAAGTTGAGGGGGCCAAAGGCCACGTCCTCTCCAACGACGGATGAGACGAACTGGTTCTCGGGGTTCTGGAAGACCATGCCGCAGGTGCGGCGCACCTCCCACACGAAGGCGGGGTCGGAGACGTCGAGGCCGAACACCCTGACCTCCCCCTCCTGGAGGGGGATGAGCGCGTTGAGGTGACGGGCGAGCGTGGTCTTTCCCGAGCCGTTCTCGCCCACTATGGCAACGAGCTCGCCGGGGGCCACGTCGAGCGAGACGTCGCGCAGGTCCGGCCTGCCGGGCACGTACGCGTGGCAGACCCCGCGCGCCTCGACCGCCATCTCGCCCATCTCGCCCCCTCTCGCTCGCGCCAGCACAAACGGTCACCCATTCTACCCGCAGCGCGCCCGCCCCGGCGCGGGGACGCGAGGGCCGCCGTCTGGCTGGGCAAGGCCGGCAGGGCGCCTCGCCCGGCAATGTACAGAAATCTCGGAGTTCGCCGGGCGTTCCCCCAGTTGGTGCCCAGGGAACTCCGAGTTTTCTGTACATTGCCGGGCGAGGCGCTCCAGAAGACGCCCGCGAGGCCCGTGGGCGTCCGCCGGCGTTGCGTTCCCAAAAGGATAACGCGTTTGAAGACGATGCCCGATACCTGCGGTATCATTGAGGGGTTCCCGCCACAACACAAAGAGGAGGACACGTGCTCACCTTCGAGAAGTACGTCCGCCCCGGCACCACGCGCCAAGCGTACGAGCTCCTTCAGGAGAACCGCATGGCCACGGTGATCGGCGGCATGATGTGGCTGCGCCTCGCCGACCGCACCTCGCCGCTGGGGATCGACCTCTCCCGCTGCGGGCTCGACAAGATCGAGGAGACCGAGGACGCGTGGCGCATCGGCGCGATGGTGACCCTCGGCCAGCTGGAGAACCACGAGGGCTTTGCGGCGTCGACCTGCGGCATCTTCACCGAGGCAGTGCGCGACATCGTGGGCACGCAGTTCCGCAACCTCGCCACCGTGGGCGGCTCGCTCTACGCGCGCATGGGCTTCTCGGACATCGTGAGCGCCCTGCTGGCCCTCGACACCGAGGTCGAGCTCGAGGGCGCGGGCACGGTGCCCGTCATACCCTTCGTGGAGCGCGGGGCGAGAAACGACGTCCTCACCCACATAGTCGTGCGCAAGCACCGTTACCAGGCCGCCTTCGAGTCCGTGCGCAACGCCGCGACCGACTTCTCGGCGCTCAACGCGGCGGCGGCCTGCTGGCAGGGGTCGTGGCACGTCACCGTGGGCGCGCGCCCCAAGAAGGCGACGCTGATCACCGGCGGCGAGCGCATCCCGCTGCGCGAGCGCTTCTCCCCCGCCGAGCTTGACGCCGTCTGCGAGCTCGCCGAGAGCCTGGACTTTGGCGACGACCTGCGCGGGACCGCCGCGTGGCGCCGCGCCGTGGCCCCC
>CALUJT010000271.1 GCA_944321005.1 uncultured Atopobiaceae bacterium
CACGACGATGGAGGCGGAGCCCCTGCCGTCCGTGACGAGGGAGGCGATGTCGCGCCAGCCGGCCTCGTTCACCAGCTGGAGGCGCACGGCGGAGCCGGCCACCGGCGCGCCGAGCATGTCCCTCACGTGCACGGTGAGCGTGGTGGTGGGGGCGTAGCGCTCGGTGAGGTTGACGATCACCTGGCTGCCCTCGCGCGCGAGCAGGTGCGCGTCGCGCTCGAAGTCGCAGCCGTAGTCGCCGAAGAGGCGGGTGTGCACGAGCATTGCGCGACCGGACGCGGCGGTGAACCAGCCGCGGTCGAGCTGCTGGTCGGGCTCGCAGGCCCCCAGGTAGTGCCAGCCGTCGCCGGTGTATGCCTCGACCCAGGCGTGGTTGTCGTCGCAGTGCGCCCACCAGGGGGTGTAGAGCTGGCGCGCGGGGATGCCCACGCTGCGCAGCGCGGTCACGAGGTACGTGGACTCCTCGCCGCAGCGGCCGTCGCCGGAGGCGAGCACGCCCAGGGGTCCCAGGGTGCGGCCGTCGGAGGCCTGGTAGGTGGCCGTCTCGCAGCACCAGTAGTTGGCCTCGAGCACGGCGGCCTCGGCGTCGAGGCCGGCAAGGCGCTCGGAGAGGTGCGCGCGGAAGGTGGGCCAGGCGTCCTCGAGGGGCTCGTTGTTCACGCGGGGGTAGGCCACGAAGTGCACGAAGACGTCCTCGGGAACGTCCCTGCACCAGGGGCTCCCCTCCCTCAGCTCGCGCGACTGGCAGGCAAAGGAGGCGAGGGTCGCAAGACTGGTGTCAAAGACGTCCGTGAGCGGGAGGGTCCCCAGGTAGCTCTTGAGGAGGGCGCGCTCGTCCTCGTCCTTGAGGGAGGCCAGGGCCTCCTCGATCATGTCTGAGAGCGGGGCGAGAAGGGCGGAGCGCTCGGAGAGGCGCTCGTCCGCGTAGGCGTGGAAGGCGGGGGAGAGCAGGGACATTTGTGCTTAGGCCTCCTTGATGGTCACGGCGAGGACGGTGTCGACGGGGTCGGGAAGGGTGGCGGCGGGGCCGAGGTCGGCGAAGGCGATGTCGGGGTAGTCGCTGTGCGTCCAGCTGGTGGAGAGCGGGACCTCGGTGCCGTCCCTCAGGAGGCGGATCTTCTCGATGCGGTCCTTGGGGACGCCGAGCAGCGGCACGGGGCCGAGGGCGTTCTCGTAGAGGTGGAAGTAGTAGGTGCGGCCGTTGCGCGTGAGGCGGCCGACCTCGGGCGCCTCGGCGTCGACGGGGCCGCCCGCGGCGGGCCCGCATCCGTAGACGGAGGCGCCGTTGCGGCCCATCCAGGCGCCCATCTCCGCGAGGATGCGGCAGGACTCGTCCGGGATGCGGCCCGTGGCGTCGGGCCCCACGTTGAGGATCATGTTGCCGCCCTTGGAGACGCACTCCACGAGCTTGTGCAGGAGGAGCGGCGCGGGCTTGTAGTTCTTGTCGGTGGCGCAGTAGCCCCAGTTGTCGTTCATGGTGACGCAGGACTCCCAGGCCATTGGGCGCCCCTCCACGTCGCGGATGCCCTGCGGCGGGACGATCTTCTCGGGCGTGACGAAGTCGCCGTGGTAGGGCTTGGGGTCGCACGCGGCGAGCGAGCCGTAGCCCTCGCCGGAGACCTCGATGCGGTTGTTGGTCACCACGTCCGGCTGGAGCTCGCGGACCATCTCCATGAGCTCGGTGCCGCGCCAGGCCTCGCCGCGCAGGTCGTCGTAGGAGAAGTCGAACCACAGCAGGTCGAGCTTGCCGTAGTTGGTGCAGATCTCGCGCACCTGCTCGTGCATGTAGTCGAGGTAGCGGTCGAAGACGCGGTTGTCGTTGCAGCCGGCCACGGGGTCGTTGCGCAGCGGGGCCTGGCGGTCGCCGTACTGCGGGAAGTCCGGGTGGTGCCAGTCGATGAGCGAGTAGTAGAGACCCACGCGCAGGCCCTCGGCGCGGAATGCCTCCAGGAACTCGGCCACGATGTCGCGCCCGAAGGGGGTGTTCGTGGACTTGAAGTCGGTGGTGGCGGTGTCAAAGAGGCAGAAGCCGTCGTGGTGCTTGGCCGTGAGGACGGCGTAGCGCATGCCGGCCTCGCGCGCCCTTCTCGCCCAGTCGCGCGCGTCCAGCGCGGAGGGGTCGAACTCCCGGAAGTAGGGGAGGTAGTCCTCCTCGGGCATCTCCTCGGTGCTGCGCACCCACTCCCCGCGCGCGGGGATGCTGTAGAGGCCAAAGTGGATGAACATCCCAAAGCGGTCGTGCAGCCACCACCGCATGCGCTCGTCGTAGCGGGCGCGGTCGAACCGGAACGCCAAGCGGGCCACCCCTTCTCATCGTTTAGGACGCCAGACTATTAATTTGCTGTTTCGTACACCCGCGAGCGTGCATTTCAAGCTGGTGAAAGGTTCCGCTCGCCGTTTCGAGCCTCACGTTTGTACCCGATTTGCGCGTAGTATTCAATGAGGTCACAAAATGGTGAGAACTGCGCCAGCTGACCGTCACAAATTGGTTGCCTCTGGCGGCCAAAACAGGAGGCGCGCCCGACCGGGGAGGACGGGCGCCGAAGGGAGGATCTGACATGAGGAACGACCAGCTTAACGGCAAGCTCAACATGACGCGCCGCGGT
>CALUJT010000272.1 GCA_944321005.1 uncultured Atopobiaceae bacterium
CAGACAGACTGGCCGCCAGCTCCTCGAGGCGCTCCTTGCGCCGCGCGACGGCCACCACCTTCGCCCCCTCGCGGGCGAAGAGCTCCACGATGGCGTGTCCCATTCCCGATGACGCCCCGGTAACGACCGCAACCTTGTTCTCGAGCTGCATGTTCTTCCCTTCTTCCGTTGCGCGCCGGATGCGCGCTGCTGGCGTTTTCCTACCCCATGACAGGACGGGCGATAAGTACGGCACGACGGACGGAGACACGTCTTTCGGTAAGGGGCGTGCCGAGAGGGACGCGGGCTCTCGCACCCCTTGCCGCGGAGCATCACCCTCGGCCGTCTGCCGTTTGTCTCATCGATGCGTGTCGCGCTGAGTCCTGGGGCGCCTCGTTGAAACTGGAAGTCAACGATGAAATGACTGACGGATTCTGCAGGAAATCAGCTATCTCATACCAGTGGATACTGTAGCTATAATGGATAATAGAACTAGCGGATTTTGCGGAGAACTGAGGTAGAGATATGTATAGACGCAAATGCTATGAAAAGCTCCTCACATGGAAGCGGGAGTCAAAAGGAAAAAGCGCCCTGCTCATCGAGGGCGCAAGACGTGTGGGCAAGACCACGCTCGTCCGAGCATTCGCGAAGAACGAATATGCTGACTACCTCTATATCGACTTTTCGGCGGCAAGTCCCGCAACGCTCGAGCTCTTTCGCAACCATCGTGAGGACGTTGACACGTTCCTCCGCATGCTGCAGCTGGAGTACGGAAAGCAGCTGAAGAGGCGTGACAGTGTCATCATCTTCGATGAGGTGCAGCGATTCCCCCTCGCCCGTGAGTACGTCAAGCACCTCGTCGAAGACGGGCGTTTTGACTACATAGAGACCGGGTCCCTCGTCTCGCTGCGAAAGAACATTGCCGACATCGTCATCCCCTCGGAGGAGGACCGGATCGAGCTCGACCCCATGGATTTCGAGGAGTACCTGTGGGCATGCGGGCTCGACATCTACGCTGACGAGATACGGAGAGCCCGCGCAAGTCTACAGCCGCTCCCCGATAACGTGCACGCCAAAATCATGCGGCTGTTCAAC
The DNA here is from genome assembly GCA_944321005.1 of uncultured Atopobiaceae bacterium. Taxonomy (GTDB): domain Bacteria; phylum Actinomycetota; class Coriobacteriia; order Coriobacteriales; family Atopobiaceae; genus Thermophilibacter. The sequence goes on from CALUJT010000272.1 coordinate 1,075, forward strand.
GAGTACATGCTCGTAGGAGGAATGCCCCAATCGGTCGAGGCTTTCATAGAGGAAAAGGACTTCGGAGGATGCGACCACATCAAGCGCCGTATCCTCAACCTCTACCTCGAGGACATCACAAAGTTTGGGGGAAGTGACGCTCGAAGGGCGCGAGCCATTTTCCAGGCAATTCCGGGGCAGCTGTCCGCGTCCTCCAAGCGGTTCAAGTTCTCCACGCTCGGCAGGGGCGTTCGCTACGAAGGTTGCGAGGCAGCACTGGACTGGCTTGCCGATGCGCACATCGCCAACATGTGTCGCCTCTGCACCGACCCAAACGTTGGACTCCGGCTCAACGAGGAAGAGAGCTCTCTCAAGTGCTACATGGCAGACACTGGGCTTCTCGTGTCTCTTGCGTTCGCCGACGGACCGGAATCCCTCTCCGTCCATCGCGACCTCCAGTTTGGCAGAGTTTCGGTGAACAAGGGAATGCTCGCAGAAAACGTTGTCGCGCAGCAGCTCAAGGCAAGTGGCCACTCGCTGTTTTATCACACATGGTCCGAGCCTCCTCTGTCTGACGACAAAAAGCCCCGGCCGCGCGAGGTGGACTTCCTGATAACGCAGCCCTATTCAGATGCCGGCAACAAACTGCGCATCTGTCCGATTGAGGTCAAGTCGACAAAGAGCTACAGCACAGTGTCGTTGGATGACTTCAGGCCGCGCTACGAGAAGCGCGTGGGAGCCGAGTACGTCCTCCATCCAAAGCAGCTGCAAAGCTCCGGTCACCGGCAGTATCTGCCGCTCTATATGGCGCACTGTCTTTAGGGGCAACCGCCCCTACCGCACCTCCGCGCCGAAGGGCCACAGGGTGAGCTTGGCCATCTTGAAGAGCTGCAGGCCAAACGGGATGCCGACGATGGTCACGCAGTAGAGCGCGCCCTCGATCAGGTAGCACAGGGCCGACCACCAGCCGCCCAGAATCAGCCAGACCACGTTGGCAGCAACCGACGGCGCGCCCCCGCCGTAGACGATTTCCTTGCCAAACGGCGCCAGGGTCAGGCTCGCCATCTTGAACGCCTGCCGGCCGATGGGGATCCCTATGATCGTGACGTAGCAGAGCACGCCCACGACAAGAAACCCGAGCGCCGTCAGCCAGCCGCCGGTGAGAATCCAGATCAGGTTGAACAGCACACTCAGACAGCCCATGGCCACCTCCCGCCAGACAGGTCGGACGTGAGAAGTGTACCCGCCCGGGTGGCGAGAAGAACCCGCGGGCAGCGGGTTCTTCTCGCCGGCACTGCTTGGACGGCCTCTCCTGTCGCCCGCTTAGCGCCGCCGGGCGCGCACGTCCGCGTCGAGCCCCGCGCGCCACGCATTGCCCATCGCCGCGCCGGACGGGCGGGCCCGTACCTCGGCCACCGCGGACGCCACGGCCTTGTAGAGCACCTCGGTGCCATAACCATCCGCCACGTAGTCGGCCGCGCGCTCGGGCGCGATGCCCAGGCTCGCCGCCTCCGCCGCCGCGTCGATGTTGGCCCC
>CALUJT010000273.1 GCA_944321005.1 uncultured Atopobiaceae bacterium
CCCTGGCCCAGATGGTGGGCGAGAAGAACGTGGAGCTCGCGGACGACGAGTGCCTGCTCTGGAACGACATGTCGTCCTTGGACGAGCTCTGGGAGGCCGTGATCGCGCAGAACCCCGAGGTCGAGGTCACCGGCCAGACGCTGCGCTTCGCCGCGGAGCCGCTCGCGAGCCTGCCCTTCTCGGACTCGAGCGCCGGCGGCACGGTGTCGGGCGCGCTCATCGTCCCCGACGACCTGGTCCCGGAGGGCGTCGGTCCCACCTCGACCGTGGTGAACCTCATGTACAACGGCGAGCGCGAGGAGGTGGAGGCCGCTGCCGTCGCCGCGACCGACGAGTCCTACGGCGACATCATGGGCCAGGGCTCCACGCTCGACGCCTGGCCGGTCTGGATGTGCACGACCGCCCAGAGCCTGCTCGACCAGGCGTCCGGCACCACCGTCGTGGTCACGTACCTGGCCATCTACATCGGCGTGGTCCTGCTCGTGTGCTGCGCCACGGTGCTGGCCCTCCAGCAGCTCTCCGAGGCGGCGGACAACGTGGGCCGCTACCGCGTGCTCGCCGAGCTCGGCGCCGAGCGGCGCATGATCGACCGCGCCCTTCTCGCCCAGGTGGGGGTGTACTTCCTCTTTCCGCTGGTGGTGGCCGTGGCGCACGCGGCGGTGGCGCTCTCCGTGGTGAACGACATCGTGGCGCTGCTCACGGGCTTCCAGATCGGCACCGCGCTCGTGGGGACCGTGGCCTTCGTGGTCGTTCTCTATGGCGGCTACTTCCTCGTGACGTACCTCACCTCACGCAACATGATCGTCCGCGCGTAGGTTCGGGCGTAGGGCCGCCCGGCGCGCGGGGCTGCTGGGCGAACTCCGACTTTTCTGTACTTTACGACCGCAGGCCCATGGCGTGGCCGAGAAGAACCTTGCGTTTGCGCAGGTCAACGACACGACCGTTCTTCTCGCCCGTTCAGCGCGGCCCGCAGTGTACAGAAATCTCGGAGTTCGTCCGGCGGCCCCATCCGTCGCCGCCATCCGTCTCGCTCACGCCCCGCTGGCCGAAAGGGCCTCAAGCGGGGCGTGAGCCCCCCGTCGCGCACGAGTACCATAAGTGGGTACAAGGTGAGTGCCCGCATGCGACCAGGAGGTAGCCCTATGGGACTTTTTGACAAGATCAAGAGCGCGTTCGTCTCTGCCGACGGCAAGGTCACGCCCCCCTCGGCGACGTTCGCCACCCGCCCGGACGTGGTGTACGCTCCCGCGTCCGGCGTTCTCATGAGCCTCAAGGAGGTCAATGACTCCGTCATCTCCGCCGGCCTTCTGGGCGACGGCTACGGCATCCTGCCCACCGGCTCGGGCGTGCTCTACGCGCCGGTCAACGGCCGCATCAGCTCCACCACGGTGACCAACCACGCCATCGGCCTGCGCACCGAGGACGGCATGGAGGTCCTCATTCACATCGGCATCGACACGGTGAAGATGGAGGGCAAGGGCTTCACGCGCCTCGTCGAGGCCAACGACGAGGTCCGCGCCGGCCAGCCGCTCATCACCTTTGACGTGGACGCCATCAAGCTCGCTGGCTACGAGGAGGTCATCGCCTGCGTCATCTCCAACCCCGACGCGTTCTCCTCGATCGAGCACGTGGGCGACACGGGCACCCTCCTGGGCGGCCGCCCGCTCGTCAAGATTGGCGACCCGCTGCTCGTGGCGCGCAAGTAGGTGTCGCGACGCTTCGTTTCTGGTTCGACCGATCTGCAAAGGTGCTACGATAGAAAGTAGCAGAGGCTCCGTACGGAAAGCCGTGCGGAGCCTTCCCATGAGGAGAGAGGATCTAGCATGGCACGCGTCTTCATCAGCCCCAGCAAGTACGTCCAGGGCCCCGGCGAGCTCGCCCGCCTGGGTGAGTATGTCAAGGCGTACGGCACCCACGCGCTCGTGGTCATCTCCGCCGGCGGCCTGCGCCGCTCCGGCGACGCCATCTCCGCGAGCTTTGCCGAGGCCGGCGTCGAGCTCACCTACGACAACTTCAACGGCGAGTGCTCGCAGGCGGAGATCGACCGCCTCGTTGAGGTCTATCGCTCCGCCGGCACCGACGTCGTGGTGGGCGTGGGCGGCGGCAAGATCTTCGACACCGCCAAGGCCGTCGCCGCCGCCGTTGACGCGCCGGTGGTGATCGTCCCCACCATCGCTGCCACGGACGCCCCGTGCTCCGCGCTCTCCGTCATCTACACCGACGACGGCCAGTTCAAGGAGTATCAGTTCTTCAAGCAGAACCCCAACCTCGTCCTCATGGACACGGACGTCATCTCCAAGAGCCCGGTGCGCCTCACGGTCTCCGGCATGGGTGACGCCCTGGCCACCTACTTCGAGGCCCGCGCCTGCAAGCGCTCCGACGCCACCACCTGCGCCGGCGGTCACGTGACCGAGGCCGCCATGACCCTCGCGCAGCTCTGCTACGAGACCCTCATCTCCGACGGCCTCAAGGCCAAGCTCGCTCTCGAGGCCGGCGCCTGCACCGAGTCCGTCGAGAAGATCATCGAGGCCAACACGCTGCTCTCCGGCCTGGGCTTCGAGTCGGCGGGCCTCG
>CALUJT010000274.1 GCA_944321005.1 uncultured Atopobiaceae bacterium
GATGCGAGATCGTGCGCGTGGCGGTGCCCTCGGCGCGCGAGCTCGACGGCTTCGAGCGCGTCTGCGCGGAGTCGCCCCTGCCCGTCGTCGCCGACATCCACTTCGACCACCGCCTCGCCATCGAGTCCTGCCGACGCGGCGCCGCCGCCCTGCGCGTCAACCCCGGGAACATCGGCAGCTGGGACCGCGTGGACGCCGTCATCGACGAGGCGGGCGCCGCCGGCATCCCCATCCGCATAGGCGTGAACGCCGGCTCGCTCGACCCGGCCTTCGGCGAGCGCGAGGACCTCACGCACGTGGAGAAGCTCGTGGGGTCCGCCGTCTCCTTCGTCGAGCACTTCAGGGAGCGCGGGTTCGCCGACATCGTGCTCTCCGCCAAGGCGCACGGCGTCCCCACCACCGTTGAGGTGAACCGCGCCCTCTCGTGCGAGCTGCCGGACGTGCCGCTCCACATCGGCGTCACCGAGGCGGGTGGCCTGCGCCAGGGCACCGTCAAGAACGCCGCCGCCGTGGGGGCCCTGCTCATGGAGGGCATAGGCGACACCATCCGCCTCTCCCTCACGGCCGACCCCGTCGAGGAGGTCAACGTCGCGTGGGACCTCCTCTCGGCCGTGGGCCTTCGCCGCCTGCGCCCCGAGATGGTGAGCTGCCCCACGTGCGGCCGCTGCCAGTGGGACCTCATGGGCGTCGCCGCCGAGGTCGAGCGCAGGCTCGCGGGCGTGCGCGCGCCCATCACGGTGGCCGTCATGGGCTGCGTGGTGAACGGCCCCGGCGAGGCGCGCGACGCGGACATAGGACTCGCTGGCGGCCGCGGCAAGGCCGTCCTCTTCGCGTCCGGCGAGAAGATCCGCACGGTCGACGAGGAAAGCGCCGTCGACGAGCTCTTTGTCGAGATCGACCGCCGCTTCACGTAGGTTGCCCGGGCCTCTGCGGGTCCTACGACAACGCTGCAGAATTCTTCGACGACGTGACGCCTTGGCCGCCTCCCCGGCGGGGTCAACCTCCGCCGCGAGTTCCGCAGCGAGCGTAGCGAGCGAGGACTGTCTGAGCGCCGGAGGTTGACCCCGCCGGGGAGGCGGAGGTTGAGTTGCGACCTCGCCCGTTCTTCTCGGCGGCTTGGCGTAGAATCGTGTGCGTTACATCGTTGAACGGAAGGGAACGCACGTGAAGCGCTACCAGAAGATGTCCCAGCTCTACGCCCCCACGCTCAAGGAGGACCCGGCCGAGGCCGAGCTCGCGAGCCACCGCCTCCTGCTGCGCGCCGGCATGATCCGCAAGACCGCCGCCGGCCTCTACAGCTACCTGCCGCTCGCATGGCGCTCGATCTCCAAGATCGAGGCCGTCATACGCGACGAGATGGAGGCCATCGGAGCGCAGGAGATGATGGTCCCCATCCTCACGCCCGCCGAGCTCTGGCACGAGTCCGGCCGCTGGGACGCCTACGGCCCCGAGCTCATGCGCATCGCCGACCGCCACGGCCGCGAGTTCGCCCTGGGCCCCACGCACGAGGAGACCTTCACGGACCTGGTGAAGAACGAGCTGCGCTCCTACAAGCAGCTGCCCGTGACGCTCTACCAGATCCAGGACAAGTTCCGCGACGAGATGCGCCCGCGCTTTGGCCTCATGCGCGGCCGCGAGTTCATCATGAAGGACGCCTACAGCTTCTCCGCCACGCAGGAGTCGCTCCAGGAGTGCTACGAGCAGGAGAAGGCAGCCTACGCCCGCATAGCCGAGCGCTGCGGCATCTATGCCCTCCCCGTCGTGGCCGACTCCGGCCAGATCGGCGGCGACACCTCCGTGGAGTTCATGGCGCTCGCTGACTCCGGCGAGGCCGAGCTCGTCTACTGCGACTGCGGCTTCGCGGCAGACGTCGAGGCCGCCGCGACCAGGGTCCCCGTGACCGAGGGCCCCGGCGACGGTACGCTCACGAAGGTGCACACCCCCAGCCTGGGCACCATCGAGGCCGTGGCCGAGTTCTTCGGCTTCCCGGAGAACGGCACGCGCAAGTCGCTCGCTCTCGTGGCCGAGGACGGCACGAACGTCGTGGCCATCGTACCCGGCGACCACGAGCTCAACGAGATCAAGGCCGCGCACCTCTTCGGCGCCTATCACCTCATGACGGACGAGGAGCTCGAGCTCTGCGGCCTGCACAAGGGCTTCATCGGCCCCGTGGGGCTGCCCGAGGGCGTGCGCCTGGTCTGCGACGAGAGCCTGCGCGAGAGCGAGTCCTGGACCTGCGGCGCCAACGAGGTCGACTACCACTTCACGGGCGCTCGCCCCGGCCGCGACTTCGCCGTGGACGAGTGGGCGGACCTCGTGAGCGTTAAGGCCGGCGACCCCTGCCCGCACTGCGGCGCCGCGCTCAAGAGCGCCCGCGGCATCGAGATCTCCCAGGTCTTCCAGCTTGGCACCAAGTACTCCGAGTCCATGTGCGCCACCTTCGCGGACGAGGACGGCGTGGAGCGCCCCTTCCTCATGGGCTGCTACGGCATCGGCGTCTCCCGCACGCTGGCCGCCGTGGTGGAGCAGCACAACGACGAGCACGGCATCTCCT
>CALUJT010000275.1 GCA_944321005.1 uncultured Atopobiaceae bacterium
TGGGGACGTGTTTTTCCTCGCAGACTTTTTGGGACAGGTCTTAGAAGACCTGTCCCAAAAAGTCTGAGAGAAAAAACACGTCCCCAATCGACAAAAAGGGGCGCCGCCGTTGAGAGCGACGCCCCGAGGTGGATCGAAGCGGGTCCTAGACCGCCAGGCGATGCTTGCCGTGGGCCTTGGTGACGAGACGGGGGCTCGCGCCGCCGCCGACGCTCTCCGCCGTCACGACGACCTTGGTGATGTCGAGGTTGCTCGGCAGGTCGAACATCGTGTCCTGGAGCGTGGCCTCGCAAATGGCGCGCAGGCCGCGGGCACCGGTGCCGCGCGAGATGGCCTGCTTGGCGATCTCCACGAGCGCGTCGTCCTCGAACTCCAGCTCCACGCCCTCGAGCTCGAACATGCGGCGGTACTGCTTCACGAGGGCATTCCTGGGCTGCGTGAGGATGGACACGAGGTCGTCCTCGGTGAGCTCGCGCGTGGCGGTGATCACGGGGATGCGGCCGAGGAACTCGGGGATCATGCCAAACTTGTGCAGGTCCTGCGGCATGACCTGCTCCATGAGGTAGTCCTCGTCCTTCTCGGCGTTGCGACCCACCTCGGCGGCAAAGCCGATGCCCTTCTTGCCGATGCGGTCGGCCACGATCTTGTCCAGGCCGACGAAGGCACCGCCGCAGATGAAGAGGATGTTGGTGGTGTCGATGCGAATGAGCTCCTGCTGGGGGTGCTTGCGGCCGCCCTGGGGCGGGACGCTGGCCTCGGTGCCCTCGAGGATCTTGAGGAGCGCCTGCTGCACGCCCTCGCCGGAGACGTCGCGCGTGATGGAGAGGTTCTCCGCCTTGCGGGCGATCTTGTCGATCTCGTCCACGTAGACGATGCCCACCTGCGCGCGCTCGACGTCGCCGTCGGCGGCGGTGATGAGCTTGAGCAGGATGTTCTCCACGTCCTCGCCCACGTAGCCGGCCTCGGTGAGGGTGGTGGCGTCGGCGATGGCAAACGGCACCTCGAGGAAGCGGGCGAGCGTCTGCGCGAGCAGCGTCTTGCCGGTGCCGGTGGGGCCCAGCAGCAAGATGTTGCTCTTGGCGATCTCCACCTCCTCGGCGCCCTCCTCCACCTCGTCGTTGCCGGAGAGGATGCGGCGGTAGTGGTTGTAGACGGCCACGCTCATGGCGCGCTTGGCCTGCTCCTGGCCCATGACGTACTGCGAGAGCTCGTCGTAGATCTCGTGCGGGGTGGGAAGGTCCTTGATGGGCAGGTCGCCGCCGGGGGCCTCCGTCACGTCCGCGGCGGCGTCGAACTCCGCCTCGTCGATCATGTCGGAGCACGCGTGCACGCACTCGTCGCAGATGAAGACGCCGCTGGGGCCGGCGATGAGCTTGCTCACCTGGCTGCGGCTCTTGCCGCAGAACGAGCAGTGCACCTCGTTGGGCGAGAAGCCGGGGCCGGGCTGGTCGAAGTTGGGCATCTGGCTACTCCTGGGTCTGCTCGGTGCGGGAGGTGATGACCTTGTCCACGAGGCCGTAGGCGCAGGCCTCCGCGGCGCGCATGTAGTTGTCGCGCTCGGTGTCCGCGTTGATCTTCTCGATGGGCTGGCCGGTGGCCTCGGAGAGGATCTCGTTGAGGCGCTGGCGGATCCAGCGGGTCTCGTCCGCGACGATCTGGATGTCAGTCTGCTGGCCGGAGACGCCGGAGCTCGGCTGGTGGATGAGGACCATCGAGTTGGGAAGCGCGAGGCGCTTGCCCTTGGCGCCGCAGGCGAGGATGGCCGCGCCCATGGAGGCCGCCATGCCCACGCAGATGGTGGAGACGTCGGGCTTGATGAAGTTCATTGTGTCGATGATGCCCAGGCCGGCGTAGACGTCGCCGCCCGGGGAGTCGATGTAGAGCGCGATGTCCTTGTCGGGGTCCTGGCTCTCCAGGTGGAGGAGCTGCGCGATCACGAGGTTGGCGGAGTCGCGCGTGACCTCCTCGCCGAGAAACACGATGCGGTCGTTGAGCAGGCGCGAGTAGATGTCGTAGCTGCGCTCGCCGCGCGGCGTCTGCTCGACGACGTACGGGATGAGCGGGATGTTGGTGGGCTGGTGCATGCATGCTCCGTTTCGCTTGACGTTCTGGAACGGCATTTTTGTAGAAAGCCCCGGACGAGGGTGGGCTCGCCCGGGGCACACAGGTGACGTGAGCGCAGACGCTACTCGGCGTCCTCGTTCTTCTCGGCCGCGGCGGCACGCTCGGCGACCTCGTCGACGATGTTCACCTTGCAGTTCTCGACGAGCCAGTCGAGGGCCTTGGTGCGGCGGATGGAGTCGCGGATGGCGGGCAGACGGCCCTCGTCCTTCCACTCCTTGTAGGAGGCGTCAACGTCCTCAACGCCGGCCTTCTCGAACTCCTCGCGGACGTCGTCCTCGGTGGCCTCGAGGCCGAGCTTGGCGGCAACGGCGTCGAGGGCGAGGGACTGACGCGCGCGCTCCTCGGCCTGGACGCGCAGGTCGGCGATGAAGTCGTCGGACTTGATGCC
>CALUJT010000276.1 GCA_944321005.1 uncultured Atopobiaceae bacterium
CTCGCCGGCCAGGCGCCAGAGGACCGTGGCCAGCTGGGCTCTGGAGAGCGCGTCCGCGGGGCCGTACGTGCCGTCGGCGTAGCCCGTCATCGTGCCGGACGTGACCGCCCAGTCCACAGCGTCGTGGTACCACTGGTCGGGGTCCACGTCCGCGTAGCCGTGGGCGGCGCAGAGCTCGCCGCCGTCGCAGCCGAACGCGACCTCGATCGTGACCTTCCCCGCGGGCTGGACGAAGGTCCACGTGCCGTCCCCGTTGCCGGTCACCTCGACGACGCCACCCTCGGCATCGGTCACGGCGACCTCGCGCACCTCCTGGCCCTCCTCGGGCTTCGGGGTGACGGTCACCTCGTCGCCCCTGTGGGGCCTCGACGGCATCACCTCGACGGAACCGCCGTCGGCATCCGGCACGGTCGGCGGGTACGTCGGGCGCGCGGGAAGCGGCGCGGGCGCGGCCTCGATCACGAGGGGCGCAGAGCCGTCGGTGTCGTCAAACGTCACGTGGAGCTCGTACCAGTAGGTCTTCGCGCCAGTCTCGTCATCCTGGAGGACCGCCGCGGGGACGGTGAGGCGGACGTCGTACGCGCCCTCGGCGGTCGGGGCAACCTCGGACCACTGGCCCGTCCCGTGCACCGCGTACTCGACCTTGGCGTAGGTCGCCGGCACGTCGCCGTACATCGGCTCGAAGTCCACAGAGAGCGGCTCCCCGTCGTAGGTCTTCGTGACGGGGCCGTCCTCGAAGGGACTGGTGTAGATCGGCAGGGTATAGACGCGCACGGGATAGGTCCCCGCCTCGGTCTCGACGACGTTCGCGGCGGCGATGTGGTCCTCGCCGAGCACGACGCCGTAGACCTTGTCGCTAGCCTCAGCGCCTTCGGGCAACTTGTCCGCGAACGCGCCGCCGTTGATGGTGACGTCCGCGGCTTCAGCCACATTGTGGCCGTTGCCGACGACACTGCCGCCATACTCTCCCCCCTTGGCGCTCACCAGGCCGCCTGAGACCGCTATGCCCGTCCCGGCGCCCTGGTAGCCGCCGCCGATGCCGGAGGCATACGTCTGACCGGCCGCGGTCACGGCGCCGCCCTAGATGGTGATGTCCGAGCCGGCGCCCCCGTCGCCCCCGCCGATGCCGGCGCCGCCGTCTCCGCCCGTCGCGGTCACGATGTCGCCCGAGATGGTGATGCTAGAGCCGCTGCCCAAGTTTCCACCGCCGACGCCGGCGGCGGCGACGCCACCAGTCGCAATCACGGCACCGCCCGAGACGGTGATGCTCAAGCCTCCGCCAACATAGCCGCCGCCGATGCCGGCGCCGCCGTCTCCGTTCGAAGGCATCTCCACCATGGACACCTTGACCGGCACGGTGCCCTTGATGGTGAGAACACCGTTCTCATACACGTAGTCCGTGTCCGCGACGCCGCCGGACACGGCGAAGTCGCCGATGACGTGGGCGATCTTATCCACATACCCCGAGAGCTTCTCCTCGTACCCCGTCGCCCCGTACGGAACGTAGATACTGGTGAGTTTGTCGCAGAGAAAGAAGACGTTTCGGCCAAACGCCGGCGCCTTCTCCCCTCTGAACGTCACCGAGACGAGACTCTTGCAGCTCTCGAATGCGCTGTAGTCGACCTTCTCGAGGGAGGACGGCAGCGACAGCTCGGTGAACGCGCAATAGCGGAAGGAGTACGACCCGATCTCCTTGAGCCCCTCGGGTAGGTTGACGCCTGAGAGCACCTTACAGCCCTCAAACGAATCTTTGCCTATGGATTCGAGCTTCGAGGGCAGCTCCACGGACGAGAGCGAGCTGCAGAAAGAGAACGCATCCTCCCCTATCGACGCAACGTCCCCTCCAAGGTCAGCTCTGATGAGATTGGGCATTCTTGAAAAAGCATAGTCCCCGACAGAGGTAACACCGTCAGCGACGGTCACGCTCGTAACATCATTGGAGTAAGCGGCCCACTGGGAGTTTGAGGGCACGTCGGAATTTGGCACAACTTTGTAGTCCGGCATGTCTCCCGTGCCCGAGATGACGAGCTCGCCGTCATCCTCGAGCGTCCAGATGATGTTGCCGTCCTCACCAGAGGCGATCTCAGCCCGTGCGACGCCCGGCGTCACGACGAGCGCGACCGCGAGCGTCACGAGAAGCGTCAGCCCCCCGAAGAGTTTCTGGAACCTGCTCATGGAGACCCCCTCACGGACCGCTTGCGGCATTCTTCCTCACCATCATTCGGGAAGAGGCACACCCCCGCAACGCCGGACGCCCGAACGGTCGCGTGAACGTCCGAATGGCGTCCGGCGCCAGCCGCCTTCTGGCAGCCAACAGACAGTTCTTCTCGCCACGCGCTTGCATTCACCGCGCAAATCCGACAACTCAATGCTCAGTGGGAACGTTTCCAAGTGTCGAATAAGCGCGATGAATGAAGGTGGCGGATCTGGGGAGAGGGGACGGAACAAGGTCGGGCGCCCACCGCCGTGTTGGCTGCGGGCGCCCGACCTTGCGACAGTTAAGAGGACGTGCTCCTGTTCTTATCGCCCGTCCCGACGCCTGCGGGCGCACGAGCCCGACACGAGCGCGGCGCCGGCGATTCCCAGGGCGACGGGAAGGGCCGTGACCGTCGCGTCGCCGGTCTCGGGAACGGCATCGGCGGGCTCGGAGGGCCCTGAGGGGCTGCCGGGCTGGTCGGGCGTGTCCGGGGTCCCCGGGTTATCCGGAGTATCGGGGGTGTCCGGAGTGTCGGGCGTATCCAGGGTATCCGGGTCACCCGGCTCGTCCGGCTTATCGGGGTCGCCGGGCGTCCCGGGGTCGTCGGGAGTATCGGGCTCGTCCGGATCATCAGGATCGGGATCGTCGGGCTCGGGCTGGTCCGGATCGGAAGGCATCTCTCCTGCCGATGCCCATGTCAGTGCGAAGGGCGAGAAGCACCCCTCGTCCTGGTCGCCCGTAAGGGTGAATACGACGTTGCGTCCCTCGACGCGCGCATCGATCGTCTCGATGTTGCAGTTGGCAATCTGCTCCGCAAGATCATCGCGGTACTGGCGGTGCAGGTCCTCGAAGTGCAGGACCCTGAACTCGAGCCCATCCGGGTCAACCTCATCGGGGATGGGCCAGTAGATGGTGATCAGGACGCCGTCGTCCGTGCTCACCCAGGCGTTTCCGTCATTCTCGTTCACGAGGTCCAGATAGCGGAACTCAGAGTTCTTCTCGGTAAGCTCGTAGCCGTCTGTCTCTGCTCGATCGCGCAGGTAATCGGCCGTGTCGGCCTCATCGTCACCGGGCAGCAGCTCGTCAAAGAGCAGCGAGATCTGCGGGGTAGCCGGCTCGTCATCATCGCCGAGAAGACCGAGGGCCTCCTTGCCGTTGGTGTAGTAGTCGGTCGCTCCGGAAATCACGGCCATGCCGATTCCGTCGGTCGTGTCGACCTGTTCGGCAGACGAGACGACCTCCTGGGCAACGTCGACCCTCTCCTCAATGACGCCCGCGGGGTCGGAGACGTCGCGCACCACGAGCGCGCCCGTCTTGAACGTGAGGCTTACGCTGGAACCACCCTCGGACGCCCTCACCTTGGTCAAGTCGACAGAGATGACGTAGTCGCCCGCGGCGAGGTCGTTCTCGGCAGCGGAGCCCTCGGGCACGTCCGAGCCTCCCAGCTCGGAGCCATCTTCCAGCTTGAACACGTCCGGAAGCCACGGCAGCGCCACGATGGCACCCGACGTGGTCCCCTCGGGAAGGGCGTGCTCCGCGCCGTCCACCGTAAACGTCACCTTGGAAAGGTCAACGTTGCTGGCCTGCACCTCGTAGCGCGTTGCCGGGAACGAGTCCCCGCCGAGCGAGTCGCCTCCCGTGTACGCCACCATGTCCTGCGGGGTGAACGTGATGCTGCCGGTCTGGGTGTCATCGCCACCCCCGCCGCCGGTGCCTCCCGTACTTGTGTAGTAGAAGATGATTTCGTCGCCGTCCACGGCTGCTTGCGAAATCCACGGGCGCTCAGCGGTGTAGCCGCTTATGGTCTCGGCCCTCTCGGTCACGTAGCTCGCGAGCGTCGGTACCTCCTTGGAGGGGCTCACCTCGACATCAGTGCCCTTCTCGAGGTACTTGACCGTGTAGGTACGCTGTGACGCGGGGACATAGGTGAAGGTCACGATGTCCTTATCCGGATCGCCCGTGATCGTCACCGACTTCTGGGCGAAGTCCGGCTTGAGGTAGGCGTCGTCCGGGTAGTTGGCGTCCTGCGGCACGAGCGCCTCCGCCACGTACGACTCGGCAATCATGTTGCCGCTCGCATCCCCGATGCGGTAGTTGACGGTCAGCGTGGCGGTGGTCACGTCTTCGGACTCGCTCGTCGCCGGCGGGGTTATCTGCGTCGCCAGCGCCTGCAGGGGCGCCGTGCCAACGCTGCCCAGGACGAGCGTCGCCGCCATAGCGAGCGCCGCGAGCGGGCGCAGAGCATCTCTTCCGTGCATGTGAGGACTCCTTGTCAAACCTGTAAGCACACTGAGAGAAACTCTAGATTGTCCCCCCCCCCCCCGCAATTATTTTTGCAGCTATTTTATGGGTGATATTGCCTGGGACAGATAGCGGTCACCAGCGT